>NZ_VZZR01000024.1:0-128909 GCF_009650555.1 Pseudomonas sp. EMN2 | reverse complement strand
CCGCGATGGCGTCAGTAGCCAGAGCGCAACAAGCGCTGGTGCCACAGCGTTTGTTCAGCCAACGGCACATCAACCAGATACTGATACTTCCCCGCCACCCGGCACGCCACCGCCACCCCATCCCGATACAGCAGCCGATTGCCGTTCACCGCCGGCACCTTGGCCCCCGGCAACAACGTGCCCACCAGGTTCAACGGATCACAACCACTCACCACCACCAACGCCCCATCCGCCTCACGCCTGCGCACCTGGCGCAATACCCCGATGGCTTCGGGCAAGGCGAACTGCTCGCCGGCCAGCCCGGCGATAAAGCGCCCGCCGCGGATCTCACCGCGCGCTTCGAGGCGGTGATAGCAATGCAGCAACTCACGCCACGACGGCAGCACATCGCTTTCGCGCTCCAGCAGGCGCCAGCACACCACGCCGTAGCGACGCAGCAGGCTGCGGGCGATATGTTCCAGGCGCTGATCGATGTCCACTTCGCTGCCCGCGCGGCGCAGCAGCGCCCAGCGCCCTGCATGGGCCATGGAACTCGACAGCGGCGGATGCCCGCGTCGGCTGCTGCGCGAAGCGCGTTTGGCCGCCGGAGTGATCAGGCTGCGCAGGCCACTGAAACCGTCGGCGCTGGCCAGGCCAAAGCCGACCAGTTCCTGCAGTGCGGCTTCCAGCTCGCTGGGCAGCAGGTGAGCCTCGTGGGTCAGTTCGTCGAAGAACAGTGCGCCGTGGGCCTGCAAGCTGTGCAGCACGCGCTGGCCCCGCGGCGATAGCTGTTCGGGATCCGGCGTTGGCGCAAGGCTGCGCCACAGCCCAAGCTGCTCGCGTGGCAGCAGCACCAAAGGTGTGCTGGTCAAGGTGCTGGCCGAGGCCGTGGCCGCCAGCCGGCTCCAGGCCCACTGGCCGCTGCGGCAGGCGTCGTCCAGCCAGTGCGGGCTGTAGTCCTTGATCCGTGCCGGCAGCAGTTCCGCCTCCCAGGCGGCGGCAGCGGCCGGGAAGCCTTGAAGCTGGCCGAGCACCTCGCCCACGGCCTGCGGACCACGCAGGCGCTCTTCGCCGGCCAGGTGCTGCCAGTCGAACAGAAAACGCATGAAGTCCTGCAGGCTGACCGGTTCGATCTCGCGGCGCAGGCGCTTGACCGTATAGCGGTGGATGCGCGCCAGCAGGTGGCGTTCGCACCACTGCACGGCGCGCTCCCCCGGGCTGAATTGGCCGCGCAGCACGTAACCCTCGCCTTCCAGCCGGGCCAGGGCCTGCTCGCAGTCGCCCAGGGCGCAACCCAGCGGCGTGCCGATCTGGGCGAGGGTCAATGGGCCGAAGCCGCTCAACCGGGCCCGCAGCAGTTCGCTCAGCGCGGTGTCCTGCGCATAAGGCTGGTCGAAGCCCGGGAGCACTGGCAACGCTGGCTGCAGGTGGGCGCCGGGGAATACTGCGCTGATCTGGCCAAGGCGCTCACGGGCCAGCCACATGGGCGGCCCGCCTGCCTGGAGCCGGCAGGCTCTGCCGGACTGCGCCAGTTGTTCAAGCAGGGCGATCCACCCAGGGTTCGCCTCTGCTTCGGCCTGGGTGATCACGCCCAGGCTCATCAGGGCTTCGTGCAGTTCATCGGTGGTGGCCGCGTGCGGCCAGGCCTCGGCCTGCACGGCGCGGATGGCGTCGATGTCCAGCGCACCGAGGTCGTCGCTGCTGTGTACCTCGTTCCAGCGGCGGTTGAGCACGGCCTGGGTACGCCGCTCTTCCAGCGGGGCATCGTCGAGGAAGGTGTAGGGGCGGGCGTTGAGGATTGCCGAGGCCAGTGGTGAAGGCGCCGGCAGGTCGCGGCTGAGCAGGCGGATGTCACCGGCCTCCATGCGCCGCAGCAGCGCCAGCCAGCCTTCGCTGTCCATGGCGGTGTGCAGACAGTCGTCAAGGGTCTGTTCGACCAGCGGGTGGTCAGGAATCTGCCGCTCGCCGACTAGGTTCTCCAGGCAGGCGATCTGGTCGGGGAATACGGCGGCTATCAGGTCTTCGCTCTTCATGCGCTGGATCTGCGGCGGAACCTTGCGCCCACCCACATATCGCGGCAAGGCCATGGCCACCGCCGCGCACCAGCGCCAGCGCACGCCGAACAGCGGCGCGTCGAGCAGTGCCTGGACAAGGATCGGCTCGGCGGTGCGGCTGTTCAGGTAACGCCAGACCTCGTCCAGTTCGAAACTGTGGCTGCTGGACAGCGACAGCACGATGGCATCTTCACTGGCCGCCGCCTGCAGCTCGAAATTGAACGTGCGGCAGAAGCGCTTGCGCAGGGCCAGGCCCCAGGCGCGGTTGATGCGGCTGCCGTAGGGCGAGTGAATGATGAGCTGGGTGCCGCCGGACTCGTCGAAAAAGCGTTCCATCACCAGGGTCTGCTGCGAGGGCAGGGCGCCGAGCACCTGCCAGGTGCGACCGAGGTAGTCGAGCAACTGCTGGGCGCAGCCTTCATCCAGTTGGTAGGTGGTGCGCAGCCAGCCCAGCGCCTGGTCGAAATCGCTGGCCTGCAGTTGTTCATCCAGGCGCGCCTGCAACCGGGCCACTGCGCCAGACAGCTCATCGCTGCGCCCGGGCGCCTCGCCGATCCAGAACGGAATGGTCGGTGGCTGGCCACGGGCATCCTCGACCCGTACCCGCCCAGGTTCTACCCGCAGGATGCGGTAGGAGGCGTTGCCTAGCTGGAAGATATCGCCGGCGATGCTCTCTATCGCGAAGTCTTCATTGACGCTGCCGATGTTCAGCGCCTGGGGTTCGAGCAGAACGGCGTAATCGGCGGTTTCGGGGATGGTGCCGCCGCTGGTCAACGCGGTCAGCTGGCTGCCGCGTCGCCCGCGCAGGCTGGCGCTGACCGCATCACGGTGCAGGTAAGCGCTGCGCACGCCCTGGCGGCCATTGAACCCGTCGGCGAGCATGCGCAACAGGGCCTGGTAGTGGCCTTGGTCGAGGCCGGCGTAGGGGGTGGCCTGGCGCAGCAGGTTGAACAGCGCGCGCTCATCCCAGGGCTGGTTGCTCACTTCGGCGACGATCTGCTGGGCCAGCACGTCCAGCGGCGCCGCCGGAATATGCAGCTCATCGAGTTCGCCCCGGCGCACGCAGTCGAGCAAGGCGACGCACTCGATCAGCTCGTCCCGCGAGGTGGGGAACAGCCGGCCCTTGGGCACGCCATCGACCTGATGCCCGGAGCGCCCGACCCGCTGCAAGAAGGCGGCGATCGAGCCGGGCGAGGCGATCTGGCAGACCAGGTCGACATCGCCGATATCGATCCCCAGCTCCAGCGAGGCGGTGGTGACCAGCACTTGCAACTCGCCGGCCTTGAGTTGCTGCTCAGCTTTGAGGCGATGCTCCTTGGCCAGGCTGCCGTGGTGCGCGGCCACGGCGTCGTTGCCCAGGCGCTCGCCCAGGTGCCGGGTGAGCCGTTCGGCCAGGCGCCGGGTGTTGACGAAGATCAGCGTGGTGCGGTGCTGGCGGGCCAGCGCGGCCAGGCGCTCGTAGACCAGCGCCCAGACATCGGTGGCCATGACCGCGCCCAACGGTACCGGCGGCACTTCGAGGGCCAGGTCACGTTGGCGCACATGGCCGATGTCGACGATGGCGCAGGGGCGCTGGTGGCCAACCAGGAACTGCGCTACCCGCTCCACCGGGCGCTGGGTCGCCGACAGACCGATGCGCCGCAACGGCCGGCCTGCCAGGGCTTCCAGGCGTTCCAGAGTCAAGGCCAAGTGGCTGCCGCGCTTGTTGCCGGCCAGGGCGTGGATCTCGTCGACGATCACCGTGTGTACGCCGGCCAGGCCTTCGCGGCCCGAGGCTGACCCCATCAGCACGTACAGCGATTCCGGCGTGGTCACCAGGATATGCGGGGCCAGCTTGCGCATGGCCGCGCGCTCCTTCTGCGGGGTGTCGCCGGTGCGTACTGCCGTGGTGATGCGTGGCGCCTTCAGGCCGAGCTGCTCGAGCTGCGCGCTGATGCCTTCGAGCGGGGCCTCGAGGTTTAGGCGAATATCGTTGGACAGCGCCTTGAGCGGTGAGACGTAGACAACCTGGGTTTGCGCCGGCAGTTCACCGTCGCGGTCGAGCCCTTGGCAGAACAGCTCGTCGAGCACGGCGAGGAAGGCGCTCAGGGTCTTGCCCGAGCCGGTCGGCGCGGCCAGCAGCATCGACTGGCCCGCATGGATCAACGGCCAGGCGCCGGCCTGGGCCTCGGTGACCGTGGCGAAGCGTTGGCGGAACCAGGTGGCCACGGCGGGGTGGAACAGGCCGAGCACCGGGTGCTGATGGGCGGGGAGGTTCATGGATTGGTTATGGAGGGTTGCAGACGGATAGGCAAGGGGCCGTTCGTCTGTCTGTGCCGGCCTCATCGCGGGGCAAGCCCGCTCCCACAGTTGAGGATGGCGCGGTCCCTGTGGGAGCGGGCTTGCCCCGCGATAGGGCCGGAACAGGTATCCTGCGCCTCCCGACCCTCCGTGAGCTGCCCCCATGCCCGACACCATCCACATCGCCGCCGCCCTGTTGCTCGACCCGCAAGGCCGTACCCTGCTGGTGCGCAAGCGCGGCACCCTGGCCTTCATGCAGCCGGGCGGCAAGATCGATGCGGGGGAATCACCGGCCCAGGCGCTGGCGCGTGAACTGCACGAAGAACTGGGGCTGCGCATCGACCCGACACAGGCCACGCACCTGGGCAGTTTCAGCGCCCCGGCCGCCAATGAGCCAGGCTTCGTGGTCAAGGCCGAGCTGTTTCGTGTCGACAGCGCCGAGGCCGTGACCCCGGCGGCAGAAATCGAAGAAGTGCTGTGGCTGGCCGCCAGCGACACACCAGCCCAGAGCCTGGCGCCGCTGACCCGCGACCTGATCCTGCCGCTGTGGCGCCAAGGCCTCAACGCACCGCGCTGACCCCGTCGAGGGTGGCGAACGAGGTGTCCTTGGCGGTCAGCAGGAAGTCGCGCATGTACGGCGCATCGAGCATGTCGGTGCGCACCGCCGCGTACAGCGTGGCGAACAGGCCTTTCTCGCCCAGGCGCTTGCCCTTCACATAACCGCGCGAGCTGTATTCGTGCAGCGCCCAGTGCGGCATGCCGCACACACCACGGCCGCTGGCCACCAGCTGCATCATCATCACCGTCAGCTCCGAGGTGCGTACCGCCGCCGGTTCCATGTCGGCCGGCTCGAGGAAGCGGGTGAAGATGTCCAGGCGGTCGCGCTCCACCGGGTAGGTGATCAGGGTCTGGTCGAGCAGGTCCTGGGGCACGATGTAGGGCTTGCTGGCCAGCGGGTGCTGGTTGGCGACGGCGAGCATGGCTTCGTAGGTGAACAGCGGCACATAGGTGATGCCGGCCAGGTCCAGCGGGTCGGAGGTCACCACCAGGTCGAGGTCGCCGCGGGCCAGGGCCGGCAAGGGGGCGAAGGCGAAGCCCGAGGCCAGGTCCAGCTCCACTTCCGGCCAGGCGTCGCGGAACTGGTCGATGGTCGGCATCAGCCACTGGAAGCAGCTGTGGCACTCGATGGCCATGTGCAGGCGCCCGGCGGTGCCGCCGGCCAGCCGGGCGATATCGCGCTCGGCGCCGCGCAGCAGCGGCAGGGTGGCGTCGGCCAGTTGCAGCAGGCGCAGGCCGGCGCTGGTGAAGCGGATCGGCTTGGTCTTGCGCACGAACAGCGGCAGGCCCAGGCGTTCCTCCAGCTCCTTGAACTGGTGCGACAGCGCCGATTGCGTCAGGTGCAGGCGCTCGGCGGCTTCCACCAGGCTGTCGGCCTCGCGCAGGGCATGAAGGGTCTTCAGGTGACGGATTTCCAGCACAAAGGCTCCGTGAACAATATTTGAGGGAAAGCGGGATGGCGTTGAGTTTCCCTCATGTTGCCCCGGCCTGTCGACCGCCGCTTGGCAATGACCGCTCGGCAAGGTTCATGAAACTGTCACGGTTTTGTGGCAGCGCGCCCGAATGGATTTCATCAGACTCGCGCTCTACTGGGGATCTGCATTCTGGTGTTTTTTTCATGCGGGCTTTTTTACTTTTCTTCTTGTTGCTGATCAGCGCCTCGGCGAGCTTCGCCGACGACCGCTGCAACCCACAGGTGCCGGTGCAACGTGCCGAGCTGGGCGAGCTGAGCCTGGTCTACCAGAGCGTCGGCGCGCCGCGGGATCCGGCGTTGTTGCTGGTCATGGGCCTGGGCGGTCAGTTGATCCACTGGCCGGACGACGTGGTCGAGGCACTGTGCCGACAGGGCTTTCGGGTGATCCGTTACGACAACCGCGATGTCGGCCTGTCGCGCTGGAACCAACTGCCGGGCTCGGCCAACCTCACCCTCGAAGTGCTGCGCTACAAGCTGGGCCTGCCGGTTTCGGCGCCCTACAGCCTGACCGACATGGCCGGCGACGGTCTGCATCTGATGGATGCGCTGCAGATCCGCCAGTTCCATGTGCTGGGTGTGAGCATGGGCGGGATGATTGCCCAGCACATCGCGGCCATGGCACCGGAGCGGGTGCGCAGCCTGACGCTGGTGATGTCCAGCTCGGGCGCGGCCGGGTTGCCGGCGCCGAATCCGGCGCTGGTGCAGTTGCTGGCGCGGCGCAATGCACCGAACCGGGCGGTGGCGATCGAGCAGCAGGCTGATCTACTGGCGGCCTTGGGCAGCCCGCAGGTGAAGGATGATCGCGCGGTGTTGCTCAAGCAGGCGGCGCAGGCCTATGACCGGGCGTTCAACCCAGAGGGCGTGCAGCGCCAGATCATGGCGATTCTGGCCGAGCCGAGCCGGGTCGAGTTGTTGAATCAACTGCGGGTGCCGACGCTGGTGGTGCATGGCACCGCCGACCCGCTGCTGCCGGTGATGCATGGGGTGCACCTGGCGGCGCATATCCAGGGCAGTGAGTTGCGCTTGATACCGGGGTTGGCGCATCGCTTCCAGGAGCCGTTCAAGCAGCCGCTGCTGGGGGCGGTGCTGCCCTACCTGCAGTCGCACCGGCAGGATGTGACGCATATCGCAGGGCTCTAGAACCTATCGCGGGCAAGCCCGCTCCCACGCGATATCGTGGGAGCGGGCTTGCCCCGCGATGCTATTTCGATCCTTCAGTGCATCCGCACCCAAACGCTCACCAGCACCGTCGCCGCCATCAGCCAAGCCACCGTGGCCAGCGCCAGCGACGCCTCCAGGCGCATGCGGTCGACCAGCACATACAAGGTCGCCAGGTACACGAAGTACGGAATGATCGACCACATGCCAAACAGGATGGTGGTCTTCAGGTCCTCGATGCTGCGCCCCTTGCCAACGATGTAGTGGGCGATCAGGGCAAAGGTGGGAAACAGCGGCACGAGCCCTGCGATGTAGTAGTTGCGGGTCTTCGACAGGATGGCCAGCAGCACCACCACGCCGGCGCCCAGGGCCGCTTTGAATACCAGGTCCACGTTGTCTTTCCAGGTTGAGATTGCCGATCAGCCGAGGCCGTATTTCTTCACTTTGTCGAACAGCGTGGTCTTGGCCATGCCCAGCTCCTGGCTGGCCTGGCTGAGGTTGCCGCCGGTGCGCTGCAGGGCGTCGCTGAGCAGGTTGCGCTCGAACGCCTCTACCGCCTCGGAAAACCCCAGGCCCTGGCTGGCGCTGCCGCTGGGGCCCTTCTTGAACGCCGGCAGGCCCAAGGCATGGCGTTCGGCGACGTTGCGCAGTTCGCGCACGTTGCCCGGCCAGTCGTGGGCCATCAACTGCGACAGGGTCTGGCTGTCGAGCTCCGGCGCCTCGCGGTCGAAGCGCAGCGCCGACTGCTGCAGGAAGTGCTCGAACAGCTGCAGGATGTCTTCACGGCGTTCGCGCAGGGGCGGCAGCTCCAAGGTCACCACGTTGAGGCGGTAATACAGGTCGCTGCGGAACTGGCCGCTCTGGCCGAGGGCGTCGAGGTCGGACTTGGTGGCGGCGATCACCCGGCAGTCCACCGGGATGCTCTGGTTCGAGCCCAGGCGTTCCAGGGTGCGCTCTTGCAGCACACGCAGCAGCTTGATCTGCAGGTTGATCGGCATGCTCTCCACTTCATCGAGGAACAGCGTGCCGCCATTGGCGTGCTCGATCTTGCCGATGCGCCGTTTGCCGGCGCCGGTGAAGGCGTTGGCCTCATGGCCGAAAATCTCGCTTTCGAACAGGTTCTCTGGCAGGCCGCCGCAGTTCAGGGCCACGAACGGCTGGCCCTGGCGCCGGCTGAAGTCGTGCAGGCAGCGCGCGACCAGCTCTTTGCCGGTGCCGGTTTCGCCTTCGATCAGCACGTTGGCCGAGGTGTCGGCAACGTTGGCGATCAGTTCGCGCAGGTGCTCCATGGCCGGCGAGCGGCCAATGATCCGGCCTTCCAGGCTGCTTTGCTCGACCAGTTGGCGGCGCAGGGCGACCACTTCCCGGGACAGGCCGCGCTGCTCCAGCGCGCGGCGGACCACGTCGACCAGGCGCTCGGGCGAGAAGGGCTTCTCCATGAAGTCGTAGGCGCCGTTGCGCATGGCGCCGACCGCCATGTCGATATCGCCGTGGCCGGTGATCAGCACCACCGGCAGGCTGCGGTCGCGGGCCTTCAGGCGGTTGAGCAGCTCCAGGCCATCGATGCCCGGCAGGCGGATATCGCTGACGACGATGCCGGCGAAATCGTCGCCGATGCGTTCCAGTGCCTGTTCGGCGCTGCCGACGCCTTCGCAGGCGATGTCCTCGAGGGCCAGCGCCTGCTGGCAGCCGAGCAGCACATGGGGATCGTCTTCGACGATCAGGACCGTCAAGGGTGCTTGGTTCATAGGGACCCTTCGTTCATGGGAGCTCTGCGGATTCGGTGGGCGGCGTGGCCAGGGGCAAGGCGAGGACGAACGCAGTGCCGCCGCCGGCGGGGTGTTCGACGCTCAGGGTGCCCTTGGCGGCGGTGGCCAGGCTGGCCGACAGGGTAAGGCCAAGGCCCAGGCCATGCTCGCCCGGTTTGGTGGTGAAGAACGGCTCGAACAGGTGCTTGCGCGCTTCCGGGTCGATGCCGTGGCCGTTGTCGCGTACCCACAGGCGGTACTTGTCGCCCTGGGCTTCACCTTCCAGCCACAGCTGCGGCAGCGGCTGGGTGGCCATGGCGTCCAGGGCATTGCCGATCAGGTTGACCAGGATCTGTTCCAGGCGGGTCTGGTCGATGGCCAGCTGCTGATCGTCGAACTGGCGGTGCAACTGCAGGTGGCAGGCACTGATGCGGTTGCCCAGCACCTGCAGGGTGGCCTCGACGGCCTTTTCCAGCGAGGCCTGGCCGCGGTCGTCGCCGCGCCGGGCGAACGAGCGCAGGCTGGCGGTGATGCGGCCCATGCGGTCGATCAGGTCGTTCATGGTGCGCAGGTTGGCGCTGGCGGTTTCCAGCGCGCCGCGTTCAAGGAAGCGTACGGTGTTGCCCGACAGCGTGCGTAGTGCCGCGAGGGGTTGGTTCAGTTCGTGGGCGATGCTGGTGGACATCTGGCCGATGGCCGCCAGCTTGCCGGCCTGCACCAGCTCGTCCTGGGCCTGGCGCAGGGTCTGTTCGGCGTGGCGGCGTTCGCGGATCTGGCCTTTGAGGCGTTCGTTGCTGGCACGCAGGTCGGCGGTGCGCTCGGTGATCTTGCGCTCCAGGTGGCTGTTGGCCTCTTCCAGCGCCTCGCGAGCAGCCAGGCGGGTGGCAATCACCTTGCGTCGCTCGTTCCAGGCGATGGCCAGGATCGCCAGCAGGGCGAACGCCACGCCGACCAGGATGCCCTGCACCATGGATTCGCGGCGCAGGTCCTGCAGCGGGGTGAGCAGGGTGAAGTGCCAGGGGGTGTCGACCAGGCGCCGGGTCTGGGCCAGGTAGGTCACCTCGTGGGGCTTGCCGTGGGCGGTTTCGCTGTTGGCCGGGAAGGTCAGTTTCTCCACGCCATCGGCCAGGGTTTCGCGGGCCAGCGGTTGTAGCTCGTTGAGCGGCCACCAGTAGTACTGCAGGCTGCGCGCCAGGCGTTCCTTGATTTGCGGGTTCAGCGGGCGTACCGACTTGAGGCGCCGGGCCGGGTCGCTGGAGAGGATGATGATGCCGTTCTCGTCGCTGACGAAGGCTTCGAGGCGGGCGCGTTGCCAGCGCTCTTCGAGGGTGTCCAGGCGTACCTTGATCACGGCCACGCCGATGATCTTGCCGTGTTCTTCCAGGCCATGGGCCAGGTAATAGCCGGCCTCGCCGGTGGTGCTGCCGATACCGTAGAAGCGCCCGGGTTCGCCGCGCACGGCGGTCTGGAAGTAGGCACGGAAGGCCAGGTCTTCGCCGAGGAAGGAATCGGCGTCGCGCCAGTTGCTGGTGGCCTGCACCCGGCCGTTGGTGTCGAGGACGAAGATCGCCCGGCTGCGGCTGCGCCGGTTCAGGCCTTCGAGGTATTCGTTGACGGCCTGGCGATCACCGGCTTCGGGGTCGGTGAGCAGGCGCGAGACGCTGTCTTCAAGCTCCAGCAGGCTGGGCAGGTAGGTGTACTTGCTGATTTCGCTTTCGACCGTGCGCGCATGCAGTTCCAGCGCGCGCTCGCCGCTTTCGCTGAGGGTGCGGATGCCATTGCTCTCGCTGATCAGATAGCCAGCCATGCCCAGACCGACCATCAGCAGGATGACCAGGGGCGGCAGCAGCAATTGACGGATCAGGCGGGATTTCACGGCAGGCTGGGCAGGGCGAAGGAGCGAAGGGTCGCATTTCATCACAGTGGCCTTGTCACGACCAGCGTCCGCTGCCGGGCAGGCAGCGGACGTGGCTCACTCAGTGTTGCAGGATCTTGCTGAGGAAGTGCTGGGTGCGCTCGTGGCGGCCTTGCGGGTTGCCGAAGAAGTCATCCTTCTGGCAGTCCTCGATGATGTTGCCCTTGTCCATGAAGATCACCCGGTTGGCGACCTTGCGGGCGAAGCCCATCTCGTGGGTAACGCACATCATGGTCATGCCTTCATGGGCCAGTTCGACCATCACGTCGAGCACTTCGTTGACCATTTCCGGGTCCAGCGCCGAGGTCGGTTCGTCGAACAGCATGACGATCGGGTCCATCGACAGGGCGCGGGCGATCGCCACGCGCTGCTGCTGGCCGCCGGACAGCTGGCCGGGGTGTTTCTTGGCGTGGGCGCCCAGGCCGACGCGGTCCAGCAGGGCCAGGCCCTTCTTGGTGGCTTCCGCCTCGCTGCGACCGAGTACCTTGCGCTGGGCGATGGTCAGGTTCTCGGTGATCGACAGGTGCGGGAACAGCTCGAAGTGCTGGAACACCATGCCGACCCGCGAACGCAGCTTGGGCAGGTTGGTCTTGGGGTCGGCGATGGAGGTGCCGTCGACCACGATGTCGCCTTTCTGGAACGGCTCCAGCGCGTTGACGCACTTGATCAGGGTGGACTTGCCCGAACCCGACGGGCCGCAGACCACTACTACTTCACCTTTCTTGACCTCGGTGCTGCAGTCGGTCAGCACCTGGAAGTCGCCGTACCACTTGTTGACGTTCTTGATGGAAATCATACGGTGATCCTTTTTTGCAGGCGCTTGACCAGCCAGGAAGCGGAGAAGCTGATGAGGAAGTAGACGACACCGGCGAAGATCAGGAACTCATGGGAGCGCCCGATGATGTCGCCGTTGGAGCGCGCCGAGTTGAGGAAGTCGATCAGGCCCACGGTGTACACCAGCGAGGTGTCCTGGAACAGGATGATGCTCTGCTGCAGCAGCAGCGGGGTCATCTTGCGGAACGCCTGGGGCAGGATGATCAGGCGCATGCATTGGCCGTAGCTCATGCCCAGGGCTTGTGCCGCACCCATCTGGCCCTTGGAGATCGACTGCACGCCGGCGCGGACGATTTCGCAGAAATAGGCCGCCTCGAACATCATGAAGGCCACGACGCAGGAGGTGAACGCACCCACCGGGGTGTCTTCGCCGGTGATCCAGCGCAGCACGAAGGGCACCGCCAGGTAGAACCAGGTGATCACCAGCAGCAGCGGGATGGAGCGGAAGTAGTTGACGTAGGCACCGGCGACATTGGCCAGCAGCTTGCTCGACGACAGGCGCATCAGGGCGAGGATGGTACCCAGGGCAATACCGCCGACCACGCCCATGACCATCAGTTGCAGGGTCAGGACCATGCCTTCCCAGAGGGCGGGCAGGGCCGGGATGATTTCGCTGAAATCCATGTCCATTTACTTGCCCCCCACGGAGATCAGGCCAGGTACCGCAACTTTCTTCTCGACCATGCGCATGAGCAGCATCAGGCCCATGTTCAGGGTGAAGTAGATCAGTGTGGCGAGGGTGAATGCCTCGAACAGGTTGGCGGAGAATTCGGCGGTCTGCTTGGTCTGGGCCAGCAGTTCCATCAGGCCGATCAGCGACGCTACCGAGGAGTTCTTGAACACGTTCAGAAATTCCGAGGTGAGCGGCGGAATGATGATCCGGTAGGCCTGGGGCAGCAGCACGTTCATGTAGATCTGCGGCAGGCTGAAGCCCATTGCCCGACCGGCCGATTCCTGGCCGCGAGGCAGTGCCTGGATACCGGTGCGCACCTGTTCGCAGACACGGGCGGCGGTGAACAGGCCGAGGCAGATGACCACGCTGATCAGTGCCGAGGTGGTCGGGTTGAGGTCCTGCTTGAACCACTCCTGCAGGCTTTCGGGCAGCAGGTCGGGTACCAGGAAGTACCAGATGAACAGCTGCACCAGCAGCGGCACGTTGCGGAACAGCTCGACGTAGGCGGTGGCAATCCCTGACACCAGGCGGTTTGGCACTGTACGCATCACGCCGAGCAGCGAGCCCAGCAGCAAGGCGATGATCCAGGCGGAAATGGCGATGGCGATGGTCCAGCCCAGGCCAGTGATGTACCAGTCCAGATAGGTTTCGCTGCCCACGCCGGTGGACTTGAAGAACACGCCCCAGTCCCAGTTGTAATTCATCGGGATTTCCCCTCAGACGGTTGTTTCACGGGCACCTTGATACATCCGGGGGCGTTCGACGCCCTCGGATGTAAAGGTTAGACACTAAAAAGTGGCCTGTCGGATCGAAACGTGCGCGCTGCGCACCAGGCCACTAGTTGCCTGGGATCAGGACTTCTTCTCGTCAGCGGCCTTGTCGGTCGGCTCGGCGATCAGCTTCTTCAGCTCGTCGCTCATCGGGAAGTTCAGGTTCAGGCCTTTTGGTGGGATCGGCTGTTGGAACCACTTGTCGTAGCTCTTGTTGACTTCACCCGACTTGAAGTAGGCGACGATGGCTTCGTCGACCGCTTTCTTGAAGGCCGGATCGTCCTTGCGCACCATGCAGCCGTAGATTTCGTACGACTGTGGGGTACCGGTGATGGTCCAGTCGCTCGGCTTCTTGGCCTTGGCCATCTCGCCGGCCAGCAGCGCGTCGTCCATCATGAAGGCCACGGCGCGGCCGCTTTCGAGCATGTTGAAGGCTTCGCCGTGGTCCTTGGCGGAGATCACGTTCATCTTCATCTGCTTGTCGGCGTTCATCGCCTTGAGGATGCGCTCGGAAGTGGTACCGGCGGTGGTCACCACGTTCTTGCCGGCCAGGTCGGCGAAGTCTTTATAGGAAGGCTGACCGTCCTTGACCTTGGTCAGCAGGCGGGTGCCGACTTCGAAGATGCCCACCGAGAAACCAACCTGCTGCTGGCGCTCGACGTTGTTGGTGGTGGAGCCGCACTCAAGGTCGACGGTGCCGTTCTGCACCAGCGGGATGCGGGTTTGCGAGGTGACGAGGTTGTACTTGACCTTGATGTCGGTGCCCAGTTGCTTCTTCAGGGCGTCGACCACAGCGATCTGGATGTCGTGGGAGAAGCCCACGGGTTCCGGCTTGCCGGCGAGGTAGGAGAACGGGATGGAGGAGTCGCGGTGGCCCAGGGTGATGGTGCCCGAGTCCTTGATCTTCTTCAGGGTGCCGGTCAGCTCTTCGGCCATGACGGGCGATGCGATGACTGCAGCCGCGATAGCGGCGCCCAGCAATTGACGAACGATGCGCATCAAATTTTCCTCGACGTGTTTGTTTTTTTTATGGAGCCGTTGGCGGACTCTTTCGTTCAACGAATACCGCAATGAAGCGGGTGCATTCGGCTACCAAGTGTAGAGCATGAGTCGTGCCAAGCTCTGGCAATGATCATAACGGCGCGAAAACACTGGGGATTAATCTTTTTTGACGGTATTGAAGCCGATTGTTTCGTGCGGATTTCCGAATGAGTGGTTATGTGTCGTTCGGAAATCCGAATGGTTGTGAGCGGCTGGGAGGCGGTGCGAGGGGGTTGGCAATTTATGTGGAACTTCAAAAAAGAACGCCCGGGCAAGCCCGGGCGTCGTCGAAGTGTCAGGCCGCACGCCCTCGCGTGCGCTGCTGTTCAGCCTGCCGCAGGTAATCGGCCAGCGCCTGCTGCTCGGCCGCGCTGGTGAACAGCCCCAGCTTGGTCCGGCGCCAGAGGATGTCGTCGGCGTCGACCGCCCACTCCTGGCTGCACAGGTAGTCCACTTCGCGGGTGAACAGGCCGCCACCGATGGCCTGGCCCAAGTCCTCGGGGCCATTCACGCCCTCGAGCAGGCGCCAGACGCGGCTGCCGTAAGTCACCGCCCAACGCTTGGCGATATCCAGCGGCAGCCAGGCATGGCTGGCCAGCAAGGCGTCCACCAGTGCCTGCACGCTGGTCATGCTTTCGCCGCCGGGAAGTGGCGCATCGGCGGTCCAGCTGCCGCGCATCTGGGTGAAGAACGGCTTGAGTTCGGCCATCGCCGATTCGGCCAGTTTGCGGTAGGTGGTGAGCTTGCCGCCGAACACCGACAGCAGTGGCGCTTCACCAGCTGCGGCGGACAGCGCCAGGGTGTAGTCGCGGGTCACTGCCGAGGGGTTGTCCGACTCGTCGTTGCACAGCGGGCGCACGCCGGAGTAGGTGTGCAGGATATCGGCGCGGCTCAACTGGTGGTTGAAGTGTTCGTTGACCACTTTGAGCAGGTAATCGGTCTCCTGCTCGGTGATCGCCACTTTGGCCGGGTCGCCGCTGTATTCGCGGTCGGTGGTGCCGATCAGGGTGAAGCGGTCCAGGTAGGGGATGCAGAAGACGATGCGCTGGTCTTCGTTCTGCAGGATGTAGGCATGCTCGCCTTCGTAAAGGCGCGGCACGATCAGGTGGCTGCCCTGGATCAGGCGGATGCCGTAAGGCGCGTCGAGCTTGAGGTCGTCCTTGATGAAACTGGCCACCCAGGGGCCGGCGGCGTTGACCAGGGCGCGGGCGCGGATGGTCTTCAGGCTGCCGTCGGCATGTTGCAGCTGCACTTCCCAGATGCCCTCGACGCGCTCGGCACGCAGGCAACGGGTGCGGGTATGGATGTGTGCGCCTTTCTCGCGGGCGGCCATGGCGTTGACCACCACCAGGCGTGCGTCGTCGACAGCGCAGTCGGCGTATTCGAAGCCGCGGGTGATGGCAGGCTTGAGCGGGTAGCCCGGGCCGAAGCGCAGGCCGCGCGAGGCGCCCAGGCGCTTGCGCTTGCCCAGGTGGTCATAGAGGAACAGGCCGGCGCGGATCATCCAGGCCGGGCGCAGGTGTGGCTGGTGCGGCAGGACGAAGCGCATTGGCTTGACGATGTGCGGGGCCTTGGCCAGCAGCACTTCGCGCTCGGCGAGGGCTTCGCGCACCAGGCGAAATTCGTAGTGCTCGAGATAGCGCAGGCCGCCGTGGATCAGCTTGCTGCTGGCCGAGGAGGTGTGCCGGGCCAGATCGTCCTTTTCGCAAAGGAACACCTTCAGGCCGCGCCCGGCGGCGTCTGCCGCGATGCCCACGCCATTGATGCCGCCACCGATCACGGCGAGGTCGTAGCAGTCGAGGGGTTGGGGCGAAACGGGCTGGGACACGGCAAGGCCTCCTGGGCTGTTCATATCGAATATGAACATTGATGTTCGTTTGCGAAAATACTAGCGCAATGAACAGGCGGCCGCCAGTGAGTCTTTATAGAAAAAACTGATCGGATGACAATTAAATGAACATTTACGAACATCGTGCGGGGCCGGCGAGCCGGCTCCTGCACAACGGGGGCGTCAGACCACGTCCAGGCGGATCTTGTACTGGTTGAGCAGTTGGCTCAGGGCGGGGGTAGGGGCCTGATCGGTTACCAGGCAATCGATCAGGCTGATCGAACCCAGGCGAACCATGGCGTTACGGCCGAACTTGCTGGAGTCCGCAGCGAGGATCACTTGGCGGGCGTTGGCGATGATCGCCTGGGACACGCGCACTTCCTGATAGTCGAAGTCCAGCAGGCTGCCGTCCTCGTCGATGCCGCTGATGCCGACCACGGCGAAGTCGACCTTGAACTGGCTGATGAAGTCGACGCTGGCCTGGCCTACCACGCCGCCGTCGCGGCGCACCGTGCCGCCGGCCACCAGCACTTCGAAGTCGTCCTTGGCGCCAAGGATCGCCGCTACGTGCAGGTTGTTGGTGATGATCTTCAGGTGGTTGTGGTTGAGCAGGGCGCGGGCGATGGATTCGGTAGTTGTGCCGATGTTGATGAACAGCGAGGCATGGTCGGGGATCTGCCGGGCCACGGCTTCGGCAATGCGCTGCTTCTCGTCGCGCATCTGGTCGGCGCGCATGGCGTAGGCGGTGTTCTCGATACTCGAGTCGTAGGCGGCGCCACCGTGGTAGCGACGCAGCAGGTTGGCCTCGGCGAGCTGGTTGATATCGCGGCGGATGGTCTGCGGGGTGACGACGAACAGCTGAGCCATTTCCTCGATGCTGACGTAGCCGCGTTCGCGGACCAGCTCGAGGATTTGTTGTTGGCGTGGAGGCAGATTCATGGGCGGTCCTTGGGGGCAGCCTGAAAAATTCTGCAATGATGCCGTAGGAAGGGGAGGACGACCAGTCTGGATGCGACCTCCATAGCGAGAGGAGCCAGCAAGCTGGCTCCTTCACAAGGTGGGGGTCAGGCGTCGTGATCTTCCCAGTCGCGGGTGCGATCCACGGCCTTACGCCAGCCTTTGTAGAGTTTCTCTTTCTCGCTTTCATCCAGTTGCGGGCTGAATTCGCGCTCGATGATCGCCTTGTCGCGCAGCTCGTCCAGGCCGCTCCAGAAACCGCAAGCCAGGCCGGCCAGGTAGGCGGCGCCGAGGGCGGTGGTCTCGCGCATTTTCGGGCGCTCGACGCAGGTGCCGAGGATGTCGGCCTGGAACTGCATGAGGAAGTTGTTGGCCACCGCACCGCCATCCACGCGCAGTTCGCTCAGGCGCTGGCCGCAGTCCTGCTGCATGGCGTCGAGCACGTCGCGGGTCTGGTAGGCGATCGACTCCAGCGCGGCACGGATGATGTGGTCGACTTTCACGCCGCGGGTCAGGCCGAACAGCGCGCCACGGGCATAGGGGTCCCAGTAGGGCGCGCCGAGGCCGGTGAAGGCGGGTACCAGGTACACGCCGTTGCTGTCCTTGACCTTGCTGGCGAAGTACTCGGTGTCGTAGGCGTCGTTGATGATCTTCAGTTCGTCACGCAGCCACTGCACGGTGGAGCCACCGTTGAACACGGCGCCTTCCAGGGCATAGGCCACTTCGCCGCGCGGGCCGCAGGCGATGGTGGTGAGCAGGCCGTGGGACGAAGCGACGGCCTTGTCGCCGGTGTTCATCAGCAGGAAGCAGCCGGTGCCGTAGGTGTTCTTGGCCTGGCCGGGCTCCACGCACATCTGGCCGAACAGCGCCGATTGCTGGTCGCCGGCGATACCGGCGATCTTGATGCCGCTCTTGGTCTGGCCATAGACCTCCGACGAAGGGCGCACTTCGGGCAGCATCTGCCGCGGGATGCCGAGGATATCCAGCAGCTTCTCGTCCCACGCCAGGGTATGGATGTTGAACATCAAGGTGCGCGAGGCGTTGGTGTAGTCGGTGACATGCACCTTGCCGCCGGAGAACTTCCAGATCAGCCAGGTATCGATGGTGCCGAACAGCAGCTCGCCGCGCTCGGCGCGCTCGCGAACACCTTCGACGTTGTCGAGGATCCACTTGAGCTTGGTGCCGGAGAAGTACGGGTCGGTGACCAGGCCGGTGGTTTCGCGGATGTACTGTTCGTGGCCGTCACGCTTGAGCTGGGCGCAGATCTCGGTGCTGCGGCGGCACTGCCAGACAATGGCGTTGTACACCGGGCGGCCGGTTTCCTTGTCCCACACCACGGTGGTTTCACGCTGGTTGGTGATGCCGATGGCGGCTACCTGGGCGTGGCTGATACCGGCCTGGGCCAGGGCTTCGACCATGGTCGCGCTTTGTGTGGCGAAGATTTCCATCGGGTCGTGCTCGACCCAGCCGGCCTGCGGGTAGTGCTGGGCGAACTCGCGCTGCGAGGTGCCGACCACGTTGGCGTCGCGGTCGAAGATGATGGCCCGAGAACTGGTGGTGCCCTGGTCGAGGGCAATGATGTAGTTCTTGTCCTGGGTGTCTGTCATGTCGATGGCCTTGCAGGAATTAGGAGTGGTTCAGGGCGTGGCGAGCATTTGAGCCCGGCGCTGGCATCAGGAAACCTGGGCATCACCCTGAGGATTATCGTCTGTCTGTGGCTTCTCGGCTTCTGCCGTCGGCAGGTTGCGGGCGATCAGCCCGCGGTAAAGGGCCGCACCAAGGCTGGCGCCGAGAATCGGTGCGAACACCGGTACCAGGAAATAGGGAATGTCACGCCCGCCGGTAAAGGCGATGTCGCCCCAGCCAGCGAGGAAGGTCATCAGCTTGGGCCCGAAATCCCGCGCCGGGTTCATCGCAAAGCCGGTCAGAGGGCCCATGGCGCTGCCGATCACGGCGATCAGCAGGCCGATCAGCAGTGGCGCGGTGGCGCCACGGGGCAGGCCGTTGTTGTCGTCGGTCAGGGCCATGATCACGGCCATCAGGATGGCGGTGATGATCACTTCGACCAGGAACGCCTGGCCGGTGGACAGCGCCGGGTGCGGGTAGGTGGAGAACACCGAGGCCAGTTCCAGGCTAGCCTGGCTGCCGCGCAACATGGCGTGGGCCTGTTCGAAATCGAAGAACAGGTTGCTGTACAGCGTGTAAACGAGCGCGGCGCCACAGAACGCGCCACACACCTGGGCGAGGATGTAGAACGGCAGTTTGCGTTTGTCGAAGCCGGCGAACAGGGTGAGGGCGATGCTCACGGCCGGGTTCAGGTGCGCGCCGGAAACGCCGGCGGTGAGGTAGATCGCCATGCTCACGCCGACCCCCCAGATGATGCTGATTTCCCACAGGCCGAAGCTGGCGCCGGCAACCTTGAGGGCGGCGACACAGCCTGTGCCGAAGAAGATGAGTAGCGCGGTGCCGAGGAACTCGGCCATGCATTGGGCGGAAAGCGTCGGTTGGCGTAGAGCAGTCGTCATGTATGACCTCGGTTCTTGTTGTTGTGAGGCGCGGTGCGCTCGACAGCAAAAAAGCCCGGAGTCGATCCCCATTGACGCCGGGCGGGTGCAGGAAGTGCACCTTATAGGTGCACCATGTATTCAGAAACGAAAAAATATAGACAAGAAACGCTGATGTCAAAGGTCGAAAGTGAACGATTGGCCACAATCTGACCGAGAGGCCTGCCTGCGAACCCTTGGCCGCCGCTCTAGGCTGCGGCTGTGCTGGCTGGCCTGGGGGATTTGCCCTACAGTAGCCGGCGACCTGCGATCGACTGGAGCCCTCGATGACCCCCGCCCTGGACCTGCTGAAAAAGGCGCGCGCCGAGTACCGCGTGCACAGTTACGAACATGACCCGAAGACTGCTTCCTATGGCCTGGAAGCGGCCGAGAAGCTTGGCCTTGACCCGCTGCGGGTGTTCAAGACGCTGCTGGCCAGCAGCGAGAAGGGCGAGTTGCTGGTGGCGGTGGTGCCGGTGGTCGGTACCCTCGATCTCAAGGCGCTGGCCCATGCGGCGGGGGTGAAGAAGTGCGAAATGGCCGACCCGCAGGCTGCCCAACGTGCCACGGGTTACCTTGTGGGCGGCATCAGCCCGTTGGGGCAGAAGAAGCGTCTGCGTACCTTCATCGACGAGTCCGCGCAACAACATGAAACCATTCACGTCAGCGCTGGCCGACGTGGCCTGGAGGTGGAGCTGGCAGCGGCGGTGCTGGCAACCCATACCCAGGGGCAATTTGCCGGGATTGGTCGCGGCTGAGCATCTGTATGGTGGTAATTTTCTCGACTCTGTCACTGTTCGGTCCGGGCCCCGTGCGCCATGCTCGGGCCCTTTCCAAAAAGACAGAGGGAGCGTGTCATGCAGTTGCACTTCCATCAGGTCGACGCGTTCAGCGATCGACCCTTCGCCGGCAACCCCGCCATGGTTTATCACCTGGAGCAGTGGCTCGACGAGGCGCTGATGCAGCAGATCGCCGCCGAGCACAACCTTGCCGAGACCGCGTTCGTGGTGGCGGACGGGGACGGATATCGGATCCGCTGGTTCACCCCAAGTACCGAAGTGCCGCTATGCGGCCATGCCACCCTGGCCAGCGCCTATGTGCTGTTCGAGGTGTATGGCGAGCAGAAGGCGCGACTGGATTTCCAGAGCCAGTCAGGGCTGTTGAGCGTCAGCCGTGAAGGGGACCGCTTGTGGCTGGACTTCCCGCGCATCGATTCGCAGCCGGTTGCCGAGCCTTTGCCGGTTGCCGAGGCGTTGGGCTGCGAGGTACTGGAAGTGCGCCAGAGCAAGGAGCTGTTCGTGGTGTTGCCGTCGGAGCAGGCGGTGCGTGATTGCACGCCGGACATGGCTGCGGTGGCGCGTCTGCCCGGGCTTGGCGTAATTGTGACGGCGCCCGGGGCCAGGCATGACTTCGTATCGCGCTACTTCGCCCCGGCAATCGGCATCCCCGAAGACCCGGTAACCGGCTCCACCCATTGCCTGCTCATCCCGTACTGGGCTGAACGCCTTGGCAAAACCGAGTTGAGTGCTTTCCAGTGCTCGGCCAGGGGCGGTGAGCTGTCATGCAGGCTGGAAGGTGAGCGGGTGAAGATCGGTGGGCAGGCTCGCCGGGTGGCGAGTGGCACCTTGATGCTTTGATAGTCGCGGGGCAAGCCCGCTCCCACGTTGGTCGTGGGAGCGGGCTTGCCCCGCGATGTTCTGGACGCCTCAGAGCGCCGAGCTGACGCGGCGCACGCCGTTCTCCTGACGTGGCAACTGCGCGGCTACGCTGCCGGGCACCGGGAACAGCACCAGGTGGTCGGCCGCCACGGCGATGCCGATGTCCTGGCCTACCTGATGGTCGATGTGGCTGGGGAAGATCGCTTCGAGCTGGCTGCCGGTGGGCAACTGCAGGCGATACAGGGTCGAGGCGCCGAGGAAGCTCTTGCCGACGATTTGCGCACGCAATTTGCCGTCGGGCGCATGGATGATGTCATCCGGGCGCAGCAACACGTCCACCGAACTGCCCGGGGCCATGGTGTAGGCGCGATTGCCCCGCAGTTCGCCGAGCTCGGTGGTCACCGCCTCGTGGCTGCTCATCTGGCCGCGAATGAAGTAACCCTGGCCGATGAAGCTGGCAACGAAGGGGGTCTGCGGCTCGTGGTAGAGGTTGTAGGGGGTATCCCACTGCTCCAGGCGGCCTTCCTTGAACACGCCAACGTGGTCACTGACGGCGAAGGCTTCTTCCTGGTCGTGGGTGACCAGGATGGCGCTGGTGCCACGGCTCTTGAGGATGTCACGCACCTCGTGGCTGAGGCGCCTGCGCAACTCGACGTCGAGGTTGGAGAACGGCTCGTCGAGCAGCAGCAGTTGTGGCTCCGGCGCCAATGCGCGGGCCAGTGCGACCCGTTGTTGCTGGCCGCCGGACAACTCGTGTGGGTAGCGCCCACCGAGGCCGCCCAGCTTGACCAGCTCGAGCATCTCCTCGACCACGGCCGCCTGTTGCGGGTGCTTGCCGATGCCGAAGGCGATGTTCTGCGCCACGGTCAGGTGGGGGAACAGCGCGTAGTCCTGGAACACCATGCCGATCCGGCGTTTCTCCGGAGCCAGGGTGAAACCTGCACGGGAGATGACTTCGCCGGCCAGCTGGATCTCGCCTTCATGCACCGGCTCGAAACCGGCGATGGCGCGCAGCGTGGTGGTCTTGCCGCACCCGGAGGGGCCCAGCAGGCAACCGATGTCGCCTGCGTTCAGGTGCAGATTGAGGTTCTGGACGATGCGCTGCTCGCCGTAGCCGCAGGCGAGGTCGCGCAGGTTGAGCAGTAGGGGTTGACTCATGCGTGGTGGTAAGCCGGTTCTACAAGGAATTCGAGAAGGGCCTTCTGCGCATGCAGGCGGTTCTCAGCCTGGTCCCAGGCGACCGAACGGGGGTCGTCGAGCAGGTCCTGGCTGATTTCCTCGCCACGGTGGGCGGGCAGGCAGTGCATGAACAGGGCATCGGGTGCCGCCAGGTCGAGCAGTGCGCGGGTGACCTGGTAAGGCGCGAAGTGCGCCAGGCGCCGTGCAGTTTCCTCTTCCTGGCCCATGGAAGTCCAGACATCCGTGGTCACCAGGTGGGCGCCGCGTACGGCTTCCTTCGGATCACGGACGATCTGCACGCGGTCACCGCCCAATTGCAGGAAGCGTGGATCGGGGTCATAGCCCTCGGGGCAGGCGATGCGCAGCTGGAAGTCGAACTGGCGAGCGGCTTCGATGTACGAGTTGCACATGTTGAAGCCATCGCCGATCCAGGCCACGGTCTTGCCCTGGATCGAGCCGCGGTGTTCAAGGAAGGTCTGCATGTCGGCCAGCAGCTGGCAGGGGTGCGACTCGTCGGACAGGCCGTTGATCAGCGGCACCCGCGAATGGGCGGCGAATTCGGTGAGGGTGCTGTGGGCGTGGGTGCGGATCATCACCGCATCGACCATGCTCGACAACACGATGGCGCTGTCGGCAATCGGCTCGCCGCGGCCCAGCTGGGTGTCACGCGGCGACAGGAAGATGGCCTGGCCGCCGAGCTGGATCATGCCCGCCTCGAACGACACCCGGGTACGGGTCGAGGACTTTTCGAAGATCATCCCCAGCACGCGGTTCTTCAGGGGCTCGAACAGCACGCCACGCTTGCGCAGGTCCTTCAGCTCGATGCCTCGGCGGATCACACCGAGCAATTCGTCGGTGGTGAAATCCAGCAGGGAGAGAAAGTGCCTAGCGCTCATGATTGACTACCTTATCTGCAACGGTGTGCAGGTCGACCGTATGGGTTTTGTTGACAACGGGAGTGACCTGCGGCGTAAGCCGCACGGGGCGGACGGAATAGGGAAAGGCGCAATACTATAATTAAATGTCGCCTCAAACCAAGAGGGGAAACACTGTCTCTGTATCAGCGGGTGTCGTAACCCACTGCAGGCGCGCTGTTTTTTATTTGCTACAGGGGTTGTACACGGCCTGGCGCGCGTTTGGCAAACCTGCTGTCGCGAATCGTGGGCCTGATGTCGGTAGATTCACGCCGCGAAGCGCGCTAGTGAGGCTTGCCGGGGCGGCGCATAGTCGAACGTCCAGAACAACACGGCAGAGGCGGCCATGACCAAGACCCTGCATCACCGAGCCTGTCACCTGTGCGAGGCCATCTGCGGCCTGAACATCGAAGTGACCCACGAAGCCGACGGCCGGGCGCGGATCAGCTCGATCAAGGGCGACCCGCAGGACCCGTTCAGCCGTGGGCATATCTGCCCCAAGGCAGTCGCCCTGCAGGATATCCAGGAAGACCCCGACCGCCTGCGCCAGCCCCATCGGCGTATCGGCGACCAGTGGCAGCCGATTGGCTGGGACGAGGCGTTCACGCTCGCCGCCGAACGCCTATGGGCGGTGCAGCAGGCCCATGGGCGCAACGCCGTCGCGGTTTATCAGGGCAACCCCAGCGTGCACAACTATGGGCTGATGACCCACAGCAACTATTTCCTCGGCCTGCTCAAGACCCGCAACCGCTTCTCTGCCACCTCGGTCGACCAGTTGCCCCAGCATCTGACCAGCCATCTGATGTACGGCCATGGCTTGCTGTTGCCGATCCCTGACATCGATCACACCCGCTTCATGTTGATACTCGGTGGCAACCCGCTGGCTTCGAACGGCAGCATCATGACGGTGCCGGATGTGGAGAAGCGGCTGAAGGCGCTGAAGGCCAGGGGCGGGCGCCTGGTGGTGGTCGACCCGCGGCGCAGCGAGACGGCGGCGATGGCCGATCAGCATCTGTTCATCCGCCCCGGTGGCGATGCGGCGCTGCTGGCTGCGCTGCTGCATACCCTGTTCGCGGAGGGCCTGGCCCGCGGATCGCACTTGCCGGTCAACGGGCTGGATCAGGTGCGCCAGGCCATTGCACCCTTCGATGCCGAGGCGATGAGCGGGCTCTGCGGCATCCCGGCGCAGGATATCCGCCAACTGGCCCGGGACTTCGCGGCCGCAGGCAACGCCGTTTGCTATGGCCGGATGGGGGTTTCCACCCAGGCCTTCGGTTCGCTGTGCCACTGGCTGGTGCAACTGATCAACCTGGTCACCGGCAATCTCGACCGCGAAGGCGGTGCCCTGTGTACCGAACCGGCGGTGGACCTGGTGGCCAGCACCTCGGGCGGGCATTTCAACCAATGGCAGAGCAGGGTCTCGGGCCTGCCGGAATATGGCGGCGAACTGCCGGTGTCAGCCCTGGCCGAAGAGATCCTCGAGCCGGGCGAAGGGCAGATCCGGGCGCTGGTGACCGTCGCAGGCAACCCGGTATTGTCCACGCCCAACGGGCGACGCCTGGATGAGGCGTTGGACGGGCTCGACTTCATGCTCAGCATCGACCTGTACATCAACGAGACCACCCGCCATGCCGACCTGATCCTGCCCTCGACTTCGGCGCTGGAGAATGATCACTACGACTCCACCTTCAATCTGCTGGCGGTACGCAACGTGAGCCGTTTCAACCGGGCGATCCTGGCCAAGCCCGAGGGGGCATTGCACGACTGGGAGATTTTCGTCGGCCTGGCCAAGGCTTTTGCGGCTCGCACCCAGGCCGAACTGAGGGCGACCATGCCGCCGGCGCAGATGATCGACTACGCGCTGCGCAAGGGGCCTTATGGTGATGCGTCAACCTGGAAGCTGTCGCTGCAAACCCTCGACCAGCATCCCCATGGCCTCGACCTGGGGCCGCTGACGCCGAACCTCGCTGATCGCTTGCGTACCGCCAGCCAGGCGGTCGAAGCAGCCCCAGCGGCCCTGCTTGAAGACCTGCAACGGCTGGCCCGGCAATTGCCGCCGGAACCTGGCCAGTTGTTGCTGATCGGCCGCCGTCATGTGCGCAGCAACAACTCGTGGATGCACAACTTCCATCGGCTGGTAAAAGGCAAGCCGCGTCATCAGTTGCTGATGCACCCGCTCGACTTGCATCAGCGCCAACTGCAGGACGGCCAGACGGTACGTGTGCGTTCACGCACCGGCGTGCTCGAAGTGCAGGTCCAGGCCAGCGAGGAGATGATGCCGGGGGTGGTCAGCCTGCCCCATGGCTACGGGCATGGGCGCAAGGGCGCCCAGTTGCAGGTGGCCAGCGCGCAACCCGGGGTGAGTGCCAATGACCTCACCGACGAGCGCCTGCGTGATGGTGTTTCCGGCAATGCGGCACTCAATGGTGTACCGGTGCAGGTGGAGGCCGCATAACGGTCGGCAAGGCCGAGCATGCCGCTCGGGTTTCCGATACAATGCGTCACCGTGCCGACAACCATGTCGGAAAGTTCAGCCGAGGTGCTTCATGGATATCATCGAAACAATCAAAGAGCAGATCGCCAACAACACCATTCTGCTTTACATGAAAGGCTCGCCGAATGCCCCGCAGTGCGGCTTCTCGGCCAAGGCATCGCAAGCGGTGATGGGTTGCGGCGAGAAGTTCGCCTACGTCGACATCCTGCAGAACCCGGAAATCCGCGCCAACCTGCCCAAGTACGCCAACTGGCCAACCTTCCCGCAACTGTGGGTGGCCGGTGAGCTGGTCGGCGGTAGCGACATCATGCTGGAAATGTTCGAAAAGGGTGAGCTGCAGGCCCTGATCAAGGACGCGGCTGCCAAGGCCAAGGCTTCCGAGGCCTGATTCCAGCGTTATCGCGCCGGAATGCAAAAGCCCCGCATATGCGGGGCTTTTTGTTGCTTGGATAAAGAGTTCCAACACCTCAATGCCAGTCAGTTAAGCCAATTGGGGCCGCACTGCGGCCCTTCGCGGGTAAACCCGCTCCCACAGGTCCAGCGCTAGCTTGAGATTTTTGCGCAATCCTGTGGGAGCGGGTTTACCCGCGAAGGGCTGCAAGGCAGCCCCATTAGTGGCAATGAAGCGCTAACCGACTGGCATTAACCTACACCCCAATAAAAAGCCCCGCACTTGGCGGGGCTTTGGCGTATCTGGCGATGATTACTCTTCGCCCATCTGCGACTGCAGGTAGTTCTCGATGGTGATCTTGTCGATCAGGCCCAGCTGGGTTTCCAGCCAGTCGATGTGCTCTTCCTGGTCTTCGAGGATGTCTTCGAGCACATCGCGCGAGCCGAAGTCGCCTGCAGTTTCACAATGGGCGATGGCGGCTTTCAGGTCGGCGTGGGCCTTTTTCTCAAGCTTCAGATCGCACTCGAGCATCTCTTTGGTGTGCTCGCCGATCATCAGCTTGCCCAGGTCCTGGACATTGGGGATGCCTTCGAGGAAGAGGATGCGCTTGATCAGCTTGTCAGCGTCCTTCATCGCCTGGATGGATTCTTTGTATTCGAATTTGCCGATCTTGTTCAGGCCCCAATCTTCGTACATGCGTGCGTGCAGGAAGTACTGGTTGATTGCGACCAGCTCGTTTCCGAGGATCTTGTTGAGATGCTGGATGACGCTTACGTCGCCTTTCATGATGGGGTCCTGCCCTGTAGAAGTTGAGCCAATGAAAACAAGTTTGAGCCCGACAACTACCTATGTCAAACCTAAGTTATTGAATAATAAGTGAAAATTAATCGGAATAAGAATGTTTGTGAACCGCGTTCGGGCGCTAACTTATTGAATTTCAGGCATAAAAAAACCGGGCACTGGGCCCGGTTCTTCGAAATTCTTTTTTACGCCGCGTTGAATTCAACGGGGTAGGGGAGTGCAGCCTGTTGGCTGAGTTGCAGCTCGGTCAGCGTCTCACGCACCACCTGCTTGGCGAGGCAGGCGCATTTACCGCACTGGCTGGCGACGTTGGTGGCGGCTCGAACGTCCTTGTAGCTGCAGCATCCTTCGTAGATCGCATCGCGGATCTGTCCATCGGTGACACCGACACAGAGACACACATACATAAAGGCTGACCATTACGGTTGGATTCGATGGGTTGGAGAGTAATGGTAATGAGAATGCTTGTCAAAGCACTTCCTGAAAGGGCCGCCCTTGAGCGACCGGTGGTAGAGATTCGGCCTGTCATCAGAAGCCGTGTATGATGGTCGGCCTTTGCCGGATCCGGGGGAACTCATTCTGCCCGGGCAAGGTTTTTCACCCCTCATCAGGAGAAATCGAATGAGCGTACTCGTTGGCAAAAAAGCCCCAGACTTCACCGTCCCTGCCGTACTGGGCAATGGCGAAATCGTCGACAGCTTCACCCTGTCCTCGGCCATCAAAGGCAAGTACGGCCTGGTGTTCTTCTACCCGCTGGACTTCACCTTCGTCTGCCCGTCCGAGCTGATCGCCCTGGACAACCGCATCCCTGACTTCCAGGCTCGCAACGTGGAAGTGATCGGCGTGTCGATCGACTCGCACTTCACCCACAACGCCTGGCGTAACACCCCGGTCAACAACGGCGGCATCGGCCAGGTCAAGTACACCCTGGCAGCCGACATGACCCACGAAATCTGCAAGGCCTACGACGTCGAGTCCGAAGGCGGCGTGGCCTTCCGTGGCGCCTTCCTGATCGACACCAACGGTGTTGTTCGTTCGCAGATCGTCAACGACCTGCCACTGGGCCGCAACATGGACGAGCTGCTGCGCCTGGTTGACGCCCTGCAGTTCCACGAAGAGCACGGCGAAGTCTGCCCGGCCAACTGGAAAAAAGGCGACAAGGGCATGAACGCTTCGCCGGAAGGCGTTGCCGCTTACCTGAGCGAGAACGCTGGCAAGCTGTAATTTGCCAAGCGCATAAAAAAACCGGCCCTGGTGGCCGGTTTTTTTGTCTCAAGTTTCAAGCTACAAGCCACAAGTGAAAAGCCTGGCGCATGTAGGCTGCTCTTTCTTGTCGCTTGAAGCTTGCAGCTTAGTCGTTGAAATCGCGCCAGCCGCCCATTTCTTTCCAGCGGTTGACGATGCCGCAGAACAGCTCGGCGGTCTTCTCGGTGTCGTAGCGTGCCGAGTGCGCCTCGCGGCCATCGAAGTCGATGTCGGCGCTCTGGCAGGCCCGTGCCAGCACGGTCTGGCCGTACGCCAGGCCGGCAAGTGTTGCGGTGTCGAAGCTGGAGAACGGGTGGAAGGGGTTGCGCTTGAGGTCGTTGCGCGCCACCGCGGCATTGAGGAAGCCCAGGTCGAAGCTGCTGTTGTGCCCGACCAGGATCGCGCGTTTGCAGCCGTTGGCCTTGAGTGCCTTGCGCACGCCACGGAAGATGTCGGTGAGCGCGCTTTCCTCGCTCACGGCCATGCGCAGTGGGTGGTCCAGCTTGATCCCGGTGAACTCCAGCGCGGCCTGCTCGATGTTGGCACCTTCAAAGGGTTCGACCCGGAAGAAGTAGGTGTGCTCGGGGAACAGGAAGCCCTTCTCGTCCATGCCGATGGTCACTGCGGCGATTTCCAGCAGGGCGTCGGTGGCGCTGTTGAAGCCGCCTGTCTCGACATCCACCACTACCGGCAGATAACCACGGAAACGTTCGGCCATCGGATGGCGTGAACCGCTGCTGCCCTGGCTGTCCTGATCGTCGTCGTAGAGGTCTTCGCTCACGCGTTGTCCTCCAGCAGGCGCCAGCGCAGTTTTTCACCGGCACGCAGCGGGATCACGGTGTTGTCGCCGAACGGCAGACTGGCGGGTGCCGTCCACTCTTCGCGCACCAGGGTGATGGTGTCGGTGTTGCGCGCCAGGCCGTAGAAGTCCGGGCCATGCTTGCTGGCAAAGCCTTCGAGCTTGTCCAGCGCGTTACGCTGCTCGAACGCTTCGGCATACATCTCGATGGCGGCGTAGGCGGTGTAGCAGCCAGCGCAGCCACAGGCGGCTTCCTTGGCGTGCTGGGCATGAGGGGCGGAGTCGGTGCCGAGGAAGAACTTCGGGTTGCCACTGGTGGCCGCGTCCAGCAGCGCCACCTGGTGGGTGTTGCGCTTGAGGATCGGCAGGCAATAGAAGTGCGGGCGGATACCGCCGACCAGCATGTGGTTGCGGTTGTACAGCAGGTGCTGGGCGGTGATGGTCGCGCCGACGTTGGCCGGGGCTTCGGTGACGAACTGCGCGGCGTCACTGGTGGTGATGTGTTCGAAGACCACTTTCAGCGTGGGGAAACGCTCGACCAGGCGGCGCATGTGCTCGTCGATGAAACGCTTCTCACGGTCGAACACGTCGATCTCGCTGCGCGTCACTTCACCATGCACCAGCAGGGGCAGGCCGGTCTCGGCCAGGGCCTCGATCGCCGGGAAGATGTTGTCGATGCTGGTCACGCCGGAATCGGAGTTGGTGGTGGCGCCGGCCGGGTACAGTTTGGCGGCGTACACGATACCGCTGGCCTTGGCCGCGTGGACATCTTCGGCGCTGGTGCGGTCGGTGAGGTAGAGCACCATCAGCGGCTCGAAGCGGCTGCCGGCCGGACGCGCCGCGAGGATGCGCTCACGGTAGGCGCCGGCTTCGGCGGCGTTGCGCACCGGGGGCACGAGGTTGGGCATGATGATGGCACGGGCGAAGGTGCGCGCCACGTCGCCAACGGTATGTGGCAAGACGGCACCATCGCGCAGATGGATGTGCCAGTCGTCGGGGCGCAGGAGGGTCAGGCGATCGGACATTGGGGATTCCAGGCGGGTCGAACTCAGAAGCCAATGCTACCGGAAAACCCTTGGGCGAGCACGGCTATCAAGTTTTCCAGCCAGCGTCCGATAGCGTTGATGTAAGCCGTCAGAATCTGTGGAGCCGCCCGTGCGCCAGCGTTACCTAGCCCTGTTCACCCTTGTCGCCAGCCTGCCGGCGGGGGCACTCACCTTCCAGACCCGCATGGAGAATGTCGCCTGGAAAGTAGAGGGTGACCAGTTCGAATGCCGTCTGGTTCAGCCGATCGATGGTTTCGGCAGTGGTGAGTTCGTGCGCCGTGCCGGCGAGCTGCCGACCTTCCAGCTGCGCTCCACGAGCAACGTGCTCGGTGCTGGGTCCGCCACACTGTTGGCGGCAGCTGCACCGTGGCAGCCAGGCCGTGGCGACATCAATCTGGGGGCTGTGCGCATGGGCCGCACCGGTGTGCTGTTCACGTCCTCGCAAGGCCAGGCCAGCCGCTTGATCAATGGCTTGCTGGATGGGCGCAGCACGGTGGTGCGCAATTATGCAGGTGAAGGCGGGCGAGCCATGGAAGTGCGGGTGCTGCCGGTCAGTTTCGCCAAGGCCTATAGTGACTATCAGCGCTGTGCGAGCACGCTGCTGCCGATGAATTACGATCAGATTCGCCAAACCCAGGTCGGCTTCCCCGGCAATGGCTTCGAGCTGGATAGCTCGGCGCGTGCACGTCTGGACCTGATTCTGGACTACATGAAGGCCGACCCGACGGTCAATCACATCGAGCTCGACGGCCATTCCGACAACAGCGGCAACCGCCTGACCAACCGTGACGCATCGCGCCGTCGTGCCCTGGCCGTGGCCGAGTACTTCAAGGCCCATGGCGTCGCCGAAGAACAGATCACCGTGCGCTTCCACGGCGAGCGCTATCCCCTGGCCAAGAACAACAGCGCCGCCAACCGCGCGCGCAACCGTCGAGTCAACATCCAGCTCGATCGGGTGACCCCGGTCGAGAAGCCGGTTCCGGCTGCAGCGCCGGCCGTTCCCGCTGCGGCGCCTGCCCCTGCGCCAGCGGCCACGACCGCTCCGGCAGCCGTACCGGCCCAGCAGGCACCCGCGAAGCAGGGCTGAGTGCGACCACTGGTCGCGCTGTCGACAGTTCCTGTCGCTTTGTCGTCACAAGCTGTCGCCCCACTGTAATTTTTGCGGCAAGGCCGTTAGAATCGAAGGCTTTCCGTACAACCCCGTGGAGTGATGGCATGGCGGACGTAAAAAAGGTCGTACTGGCGTATTCCGGCGGCCTTGATACTTCGGTGATTCTCAAGTGGCTGCAGGACACTTACAACTGCGAAGTGGTGACCTTCACCGCTGACCTGGGTCAGGGCGAAGAGGTCGAGCCGGCCCGCGCCAAAGCCCAGGCAATGGGCGTTAAAGAAATCTACATCGATGACCTGCGCGAAGAATTCGTGCGTGACTTCGTGTTCCCGATGTTCCGCGCCAACACCGTCTACGAAGGCGAGTACCTGCTGGGTACGTCCATCGCTCGTCCGCTGATCGCCAAGCGCCTGATCGAAATCGCCAACGAAACCGGCGCCGACGCCATTTCCCACGGTGCTACCGGCAAGGGTAACGACCAGGTGCGTTTCGAGCTGGGTGCCTACGCGCTCAAGCCGGGCGTCAAGGTCATCGCCCCATGGCGCGAATGGGACCTGCTGTCCCGCGAGAAGCTGATGGACTATGCCGAGAAGCACGGCATCCCGATCGAGCGCCACGGCAAGAAGAAGTCGCCGTACTCGATGGACGCCAACCTGCTGCACATCTCCTACGAAGGCGGTGTCCTGGAAGATACCTGGACCGAGCACGAAGAAGACATGTGGAAATGGAGCGTCTCCCCAGAGAACGCCCCGGACCAGGCTACCTACATCGAGCTGACCTACCGCAACGGTGACATCGTTGCCATCGACGGCGTCGAGAAGTCCCCGGCCACCGTGCTGGCCGACCTCAACCGCATTGGCGGTGCCAATGGCATCGGCCGCCTCGACATCGTCGAGAACCGCTACGTCGGCATGAAGTCCCGCGGCTGCTACGAGACTCCTGGTGGCACCATCATGCTCAAGGCTCACCGTGCCATCGAGTCGATCACTCTGGACCGCGAAGTCGCTCACCTGAAAGATGAGCTGATGCCCAAGTATGCCAGCCTGATCTACACCGGCTACTGGTGGAGCCCGGAGCGTCTGATGTTGCAGAAGATGATCGACGCCTCGCAGGTGAACGTGAATGGTGTGGTTCGCCTGAAGCTGTACAAGGGCAATGTCGTGGTTGTCGGTCGCAAGTCGGATGATTCGCTGTTCGACGCCAACATTGCCACCTTCGAAGAAGATGGCGGCGCCTACAACCAGGCCGACGCGGCCGGCTTCATCAAGCTCAATGCTCTGCGCATGCGCATTGCGGCCAATAAAGGCCGTTCCATGCTCTGAGCATCCTGCTAAAAAGAACCCGGCCCAGGCCGGGTTTTTTTTGGCCGTCATTCAGGGGCTTCGGCCTGTTCGAACGGCGGTTCGGTGCCCTCGTGCATGGGGCCGGCCGATAGATGAAAACAGGCCCGGGTGTCGAGGTTGTACAGGATCCAGCGGCGTGTAGAGGTGTGTGGGCGATCGATCATGCGCAATACATGGCGCTCGAACATCTTGCGGCTGTCTGGGCCGGAGATGGCAATGATCATGGCAGTTTCGCTTTCGCTGATGTGCGCCGGGGGCGTGTTGAGCGGCGCTTGCGTCTCTTCGGCCGTCGACGTGACAGCTTGGTTTGGCGTTGTTGGTGGTTGAGCGGGGGACGGGCTGTTGAGCGTTGAGTCATGGTGCTCAGGCACGAATAACGACCCGGTATTGAAGTTGAGTGTGAGGAAGAACAACACCGTCAGGAAGAAGGGGAAACCTACGAGGAACCAGGTGTAGATGGTCTGGCTTTCCGCGTTCAGGAATGGCAGCGAAGCCAGGGCGGAGGCTTCGATGACGCCGGCGAAGACGGCGATAAGCGTCAATGGGCTGAATGATGGATTGTTCATGATGGGCGCCTAGGCATGCTTTGCTCATCAGTAGCCTGATTTTTAACACAGAGTAAGTGTGAGTATTTCCTCTTCTGAAAATCCTTAGCCATTTACTTAACGGCGTTCCGATGTCTTGTCTCAATAGTGGAAATTTCCTGCGTTAAGTGTAATGCCTCTGCGCTTGGAGCCCGATTAGTAGGGTGCTAACTTGTACACGGCTACATCGATCTGGGACGAATAAAGTTCTGCGAAAGAATTGTACGTAGGAATATTCCTTAAGAAGAGTAGGCACCTTCCTTCGATGCATCTGCCAAGGAAACCATGGCACGAATAATCGTTATGCTCGGTTGTGCTCGGGTATCAAAACTAAAATAACGCAATAATGGATATCGCATGAACAAAGTGCTGATCGTGGATGATCACCCGGTCATTCGCCTGGCGGTACGCATGCTGATGGAACGGCATGGATACGAGGTGATGGCGGAAACCGACAACGGGGTGGATGCCTTGCAGCTAACGCGGGAGCATCTGCCAGACATTGTCATTCTGGATATTGGAATTCCCAAACTGGACGGGCTCGAGGTCATTGCCCGAATGACCTTGGCAAGCCCGGCAAGCAAGGTGCTGGTGTTGACCTCGCAGGCACCGGGCCATTTTTCGATGCGCTGCATGCAGGCGGGGGCTGCGGGGTATGTCTGCAAGCAACAGGAGCTGACCGAGTTGCTAAGTGCGATCAAGGCCGTGCTGTCAGGCTACAGCTACTTCCCCAATCAGGCACTGCACAAAGGGCGCACTGGCGTTGGTGGCGCAAGCGAAGTAGAAATGGTCGAGCGTCTTTCCGGCAGGGAGATGATGGTGCTGCAGCAACTTGCACGAGGAAAGACCAATAAGGAAATTGCCGATAGCATGTTCCTTAGCAACAAGACCGTAAGTACTTACAAAACCCGGCTGCTGCTCAAACTCAATGCGCGTTCACTGGTTGATCTCATCGAACTGGCCCAGCGGCACGGTCTGGCCTGAATCATCAAAAGCCTCCATCAGGAGGCTTTTTGATGCCTGGGTTACAGGTCGTAATCGAAATCGGCCAGCTGCTTCTGCAGGCGCCGCTCTTCCAGCATATTGTCGATGGTCCGGCGCTTGCTGAGGTTGGTCTTGGCCACTTCGGGCTGCGGCTCAGCGTCTTCTTCTGCGTTTTGAAACTCGTCGTCGATAGCCAGGTCTTCTTTATCGGTGCTCATGCGTCACTCCAAGCCAAAGGGCCATTGGCCGTCCTTATAGCGGGATTCACCGAGCGGGTAAAAAAGATTTTTTCAATCGTAGTGCAGGTGTTTTTGCAATTGCCTCAATCGTCTGATGTCTTATGCCTGTATTCGCACAGGTCTTCGATTCGGCAGCTACCGCAGCGAGGCTTGCGCGCCTGGCAAACGTACCGACCATGCAGGATCAGCCAATGATGGGCGTCGAGCAGGTAATCCTTGGGTACGAACTTGAGCAGCTTCTTCTCCACCTCCAGCACGGTTTTGCCCGGTGCAATGCCGGTGCGGTTGCTCACCCGGAAGATATGGGTGTCAACGGCCATCGCCAGTTGCCCGAATGCCGTGTTGAGCACGACGTTGGCGGTTTTGCGGCCAACCCCGGGCAAGGCTTCGAGCGCCTCACGGGTTTCCGGTACCTCTCCGCCATGCTGTTCGACCAGCAGGCGGCAGGTCTCGATGACGTTCTTGGCCTTGCTGTTGTACAGCCCGATGGTCTTGATGTATTCGCTCAGCCCATCGACCCCCAGTGCGTGAATGGCTTCTGGCGTGTTGGCGATGGGGAACAGGCGTGCAGTTGCCTTGTTGACGCCGACATCGGTTGCTTGCGCCGAGAGAATCACGGCAATCAGCAGTTCGAAGGGAGTGGTGTAGGCCAGTTCGGTCTTGGGCTCGGGGTTGTCTTCATGCAGCCTGCGAAAAATCTCCAGGCGTTTAGCGGCATTCATGGGGTCAACGCGTTCCTTGACGATGTGCAGTGGTGGGCTCGGGGCGTAGCTGATTGTACAAGCCCAGGAGCAGGCCGAGCAGTATCAGCGCGCCGGGTGCCAGGTGAGTGATGTGCAGCCCTGGGATATCGGTCAGGGCCTGACGGCCGATAGCCAAAACCAGGCCCGCCGCTGCCATGCCCGCAAGGCCAGTGAGCAGTGAGTGCCAGCGGCCTGTTTGCGGTAACAGGCGCTCGACGGCCAGGCATTGCAGAGCCAGCAGCGCGGGATAGTGACCAAGCACAAGCGCCATCGGCAACGCCCAGGCCTGCAGCCCCAGCTGCAGGCAACTGGCGAGCGCAGCGGCCAGCACCATGGACATCCACAGGTGCATGGCAGGTAGCAGATGGCTGCGTAACCCAGCCATGAGCAGTTGGTGCGCCAGTATCACGACGGTCATGCAGGCCAGCATCGTCGAGGCCTCGATGACCGACCCGGTTGTGCCGATCAAGGGCGCCAGGCATACGCTCAGCAACCAGTACCTATTCATGTTTGTCCTCCCCGAGCAACGCGGTGCGGTGTTGATCGTAGTAGCGCAGCGCATCCTGCACTGCATCGATAACTGCCCGCGAGGTGACTGTCGCGCCAGCCAGTTGGTCGAACGAGCCCCGATCCCGCTTGAGCGCCCAGGCCTGTTCGGGCGGGTCGTCATGAGCCTTGCCGATAAACTGGTCCAGCCAATGCCGTGCGGGATCGACCAGTTGGTCGCCCAGCCCCGGGCTTTCCTGTTGGCGAAGTACACGCAGCCCGGTCAGGCGACCATGATTGTCGATCGCGATGGCCAGTTCGATCGGCCCGGCATACCCCGGCACCTCGCTGCGCAGCATGATGGCTACGGGGGTGTTGGCCAGGCTGGCGCGATAACCCGCCAGCAGCCGACTGTGTGGCAACTGATTGTCGGCCAGCGCCAAGGGGGCCTGGAGCGGCTGGTTGTCGTAGCTGCCTGTTGGCAGCGCCGCCAGCCACTCACGCTCTTGCATTTGGCGTTGGGCTTGCTGGATGGGGCCGGCGGTCCAGTGTTGCCAGACAAGGCTGCCGGCCAGTGCCAAGGCAGTCACCGATGTCAGCAGCAGTATGCTGCGCGCGCGCCTGCTCATGTGGTCACCGGTTGGCGTCGCTGTGCCCAGCGGTCCAGCGCCGGCGCGCAGAGGTTCATCAGCAGGACCGCAAAGGCTGTCCCGTCCGGCACGCTTCCCCAGGTGCGCAGCAGATAGATCAGCCAACCTGCACCGATACCGAACAGCAGGCGCGCCAGCGGACGTTTACAGCCGGAGATAGGCTCGGTGCAGATGAAGAATGCCGCCAGCATGGTGGAGCCAGAGAACAGGTGCAGCAAAGGTGAACCATTGGAGTCCGAGCCCGACCCGTTCCAGGCCAGCAGGCTGAACAGCAGGAGCCCGCCGAGCAAGCCCGCCGGGGCGTGCCAGCTGAACACCTTGCGCTGCAGCAGGAACAGCCCGCCCAGCAGGAATGCCAGGTTCACCCATTCGCTGCCCCGCCCGCCCAGCTTGCCGAAGGCCGGATGCGTTGCAAACAGCTCATCGATGGTCAGGCTGCGATTGTGCCGCAGGGCATCCAGTACCGTCGGGCTGGCCCAGGCGTCGATCTGCTCGCTGGCAATAAAGCTCAGGTGCAGGCTGTCGAGCAGGCCAGGCGCTTGGCTGGGCCAGTGATTCATCTGCAGCGGGAAACTCAGCAGGGCGAAGGCATAGCCAACCATCGCCGGGTTGAACAGGTTGCGGCCGACGCCACCGAAGGCCTGTTTGCCCAGGCCTATGGCAACGCTGGCCGCGGCCACCGGCAGCCACCAGGGGGCCTGGCCGGGCAATGCCACCGCCAGCAGTACCGCGCTGACCAATGCGCTGCCATCGTCCAGCGCCGGCCGTATCGCTTGCCCGCGCCAGGTCAGCAGCAGTGCCTCTGTAGCCAGCGCGGCACCGGTGCACAGCAGCAGGTTGATCAACACCCCCCAGCCATGCAGCCAGAACAGCACCAGCAACCCGGGCACGCAGGCCAGAAGGACCAGGCCCATGGCGTTGCGCAGGCGCGGGTCAGGCAGTGGCATGGGTTTGCAGGCTCATTGTGTGAATAGTCCGCTAAGGCTGGAGAGCGCCATGGCCATCACGCCGGCGCCGATCAGCTCGATGGGCAGGCCACGCAGGGCCGCCGGAATATCCGCATGGCTGCTGCGTTCGCGCAGGTCGGCGAACAGTAGCAGGGCCAGCCAGAACCCCAACCCGCCTGCCACGCCCCAGGTCAACGCTTGCCAAACGCTGCTGCCATCGCTGCCGAGCTGCAACAGCAAGCCTAGCACCGCGACATTGCCCAGCAGCAGCCCTTGCAGGCCCTCCACAGGCCAGCCGGGTCGCATACGGCGCAGCAGTTGCGGCAGTCCCCAGGCCAGCATCGCCAACAACGGCAACAGCAGGAACAGGCGCAAGGGTTGCAATTGCAGTGGGGCCAGAAGGTACTGCTGGAGCAGCAGCCCGGCGGGCAGTCCGATCAGGATCAACAGCGCGCTGCATAGGCCGAGCACTTGCAAGCGATCGCGCTCGATCGGGTCGGGTTGCAACATCAGGTTGTTGACCAGCGCAGCGCTGACCAGGACCAGGATGTAGTCGCTCATGAAATGCCTGCCGCCTGAGGATGCCGTGATTATCCGGCAGCGGCCGCTGGATGGAAATGCCCCGGCCAGTTGGCCGGGGCAGGGGGGGTTACTTGATGCGCTGGCCGGGCTTGGCGCCGCTGTCCGGGCTCAGCAGGTAGATCTCTTCGCCACCAGGGCCGGCCGCCATGACCATGCCCTCGGAGATGCCAAAACGCATCTTCCGTGGCTTGAGGTTGGCCACCATCATGGTCAGACGCCCTTCCAGCTTGCTTGGGTCGGGGTAGGCCGACTTGATGCCGGAGAACACGTTGCGCTGCTCGTCACCGATGTCCAGGGTCAGGCGCAGCAGCTTGTCGGCACCTTCGACGGACTCGGCCTTGACGATCAGCGCCACGCGCAGGTCGACGGCGGCGAAGGTGTCGAACTCGATTTCGGCCGACAGCGGGTCTTTGGTCAGTTCGCCGTTGCCAGCCGGGGCCTGGGTTTGCGAGGCCAGCAGGTCTTCCTTGCTGGCGGCGACCATGGCTTCGACCTTGGCCGGCTCGATACGGCTCATCAACGCCTTGAACGGGTTGAGCTTGTGGTTTTCCAGGCGCGACAGGTGGTCGTTCCAGGTCAGCGGGGCGACGTTGAGGAACGCCTCGGCATCGGCGGCCAGCAGCGGCAGAACCGGCTTGAGGAAGATCACCAGCTGACGGAACAGGTTGATGCCCTGGGCGCAGATGGCCTGGACTTCATCCTGCTTGCCTTCCTGCTTGGCCAGCGACCACGGCGCCTTGTCGGCGATCCAGGCGTTGGCACGGTCGGCCAGGGCCATGATTTCGCGCATGGCGCGGGCGAAATCGCGGCCTTCGTAGGCTTCGGCGATCGACGGGGCGGCGGCGAGGAAGGCCTCGGTCAGCTCGGGGGCGGCATCGCCGGCAACCATCACACCGTCATTGCCTTTGTGAATGAAGCCGGCGCAACGGCTGGCGATGTTGACCACCTTGCCGACCAGGTCGGAGTTGACCTTCTGCACGAAGTCCTCGAGGTTGAGGTCGAGGTCGTCGACGCCGCGGCCCAGCTTGGCGGCATAGTAGTAGCGCAGGTATTCCGGCTGCAGGTGGTCGAGGTAGGTGCGCGCCTTGATGAAGGTGCCGCGCGACTTGGACATCTTGGCGCCGTTGACGGTCAGGTAGCCGTGCACGTTGACTGCGGTCGGCTTGCGGAAGCCCGAGCCTTCGAGCATGGCTGGCCAGAACAGGGCGTGGAAGTTGACGATGTCCTTGCCGATGAAGTGGTACAGCTCGGCCTTGGAGCCTTCGTTCCAGAACGCGTCGAAGTCCAGCTCCGGGCGGCGCGCGCACAGGTTCTTGAAACTGGCCATGTAGCCGATCGGCGCATCCAGCCAGACGTAGAAGTACTTGCCAGGCTCGCCCGGAATTTCGAAACCGAAGTACGGTGCATCGCGGGAGATATCCCATTCCTGCAGCCCGGAGTCCAGCCACTCGGCCAATTTGTTGGCCACGGCATCCTGCAGCGTGCCGCTGCGGGTCCACTGCTGCAGCATGGCCTGGAAATCGGGCAGCTTGAAGAAGAAGTGCTGCGAGTCGCGCAGCACCGGGGTGGCGCCGGAAATCGCCGACTTGGGGTTCTTCAGTTCGGTCGGGGCGTAGGTGGCGCCGCATTTTTCACAGTTGTCGCCGTACTGATCCTCGGCCGCGCACTTGGGGCAGGTGCCCTTGATGAAGCGGTCGGCGAGGAACATGCCCTTTTCCGGGTCGAAATACTGGGTGACCGAACGGGTGGCGATGTGGCCGGCGTCACGCAGACGGGAGTAGATCATGCCCGACAGCTCGCGGTTCTCTTCGCTGTGGGTGGAGTGGAAGTTGTCGAAATCGACCAGGAAATCGGCGAAGTCGCCGTTGTGCTCGGCCTGGACGTTGGCGATCAGTTGCTCCGGGGTGATGCCTTCCTTCTCGGCGCGCAGCATGATCGCCGAGCCGTGGGCGTCGTCGGCGCAGACATAGATGCACTGGTTGCCGCGCAGCTTCTGGAAGCGAACCCACATGTCTGTCTGGATGTACTCGAGCATATGGCCAAGGTGAATGGAACCATTGGCATAGGGCAGGGCGCTGGTGACGAGAATCTGACGTGGCTCGGACATGGTGGCTCGGCTACTTATCTGGCTACGGGGTAAAAATGAGGGTGATCGGCCACTATAAAGGGCTGGCGAAGATATTTCACCTTGCGAACGCATCTGCTGACGATTGACGGGTTAGCATAGGCGCCTGTTTCGTATTCAGTTTGCCAATGGGAGCCTCCATGAGTGCCGTTACCCGTGCCGCCGTCGAAGGCGTGCTTCGCCAGTACACCGACCCCTACCTGAACCAGGATCCGGTCAGCGCCGGCTGCGTGCGCGCCATCGACATCCAGGGCGCGCAGGTCAGCGTGCAGCTGCAGCTGGGTTATGCCGCCGGCCTGTTCAAGGGCGGTTGGGCCCAGGTGCTGCAGACCGCGATCGAGAACCTCGAAGGCGTTTCTTCGGCGAATGTGACCATCGATTGTGTGATCGCCACCCACAAGGCTCAGGCCCAGGTGCCGGCCATGGCCAATGTGAAGAATATCGTGGCCGTTGCCTCCGGCAAGGGCGGGGTCGGCAAGTCGACCACCGCAGCCAACCTGGCCTTGGCGCTGGCGCGGGAGGGCGCGCGAGTCGGCATCCTCGACGCTGACATCTACGGCCCTAGCCAGGGCGTGATGTTCGGTATCGCCGAAGGCACTCGCCCGCAGGTGCGCGATCAAAAATGGTTCGTGCCGATCAAGGCCCATGGCGTCGAGGTCATGTCCATGGCTTTCCTCACTGACGACAACACGCCGATGGTATGGCGCGGGCCAATGGTTTCCGGTGCGTTGTTGCAACTGGTGACCCAGACCGCCTGGGATGATCTCGATTACCTGGTGATCGACATGCCGCCGGGCACTGGCGACATCCAGCTGACCCTGGCCCAGAAAGTGCCGGTGGCCGGCTCGGTGATCGTCACCACGCCACAGGACCTGGCGCTGCTGGATGCGAAAAAGGGCGTGGAGATGTTCCGCAAGGTCAACATCCCGGTGCTGGGCGTGGTGGAGAACATGGCCGTGCACATCTGCTCCAACTGCGGCCATGCCGAGCATCTGTTCGGTGAAGGCGGTGGTGAGAAGCTGGCGGCCCAATATGGTGTCGAACTGCTGGCTTCGCTGCCGCTGTCGATGCTGATTCGCGAGCAGGCCGACAGCGGCAAGCCAACCGCCATTGCCGAGCCGGAAAGCCAGATCGCCATGGTCTATCAGGAGCTGGCGCGTCAGGTGGGGGCACGGATCGTATTGCAGGAAGCAGCCGCACCGGCAATGCCGAGCATCACCATCAGCGAGGATTGATGCAGCGCTGACCAAGCGATCTACAGCAACTTCGTGGGAGCGGGCTTGCCCCGCGATACCGGCGCAGCCGGTGCCTCCCATCGCGGGGCAAGCCCGCTCCCACGGAGTTTTCTAGCGACAGAGCAGCCCTTCCCGTGAGATTTTCGGGCAGGCACAAAAAAACCCGCCAATGGCGGGTTTTTTCTGAAAGCTAGGAAGCGAGATCGACTTAGGCGATCTGAACTTCTTCAGCCTGCATGCCTTTCTGGCCGCGGGTAGCGACGAAAGTAACAGCCTGGCCTTCTTTCAGGGTTTTGAAGCCGTCAGCTTGGATGGCTTTGAAGTGCACGAACAGGTCGTCGCCCGACTGAGGGGTGATGAAGCCGTAGCCCTTCTCATCGTTGAACCACTTGACGGTACCGGATTGGCGATTGGACATTTTTCTGTCTCCTTGGACAAAGTTGATGGCGGCCAGGAAAACCCCGACCGAGACTGAGTGCAAAGGAGCAGAAGGTGTCATGGAGATGGGCCGATCGTAAATCGTGCATCAAACAGATCTTCGGTGTCGCGTGCAGCACAGTGGCGACACCATAACCCACTTTCCCTGACCTGCCAATAACTGGTGAGAGGTTTGTCGTAATTCGGATCGGCGGCGGCTGCAGGCCCCGTCCGGCGGGCATTGCAGTAAGACTGTGGATGCGACTTTGCCGCGGGCGCCGGGACCGGTAAGATGCGCATCACGATTTTTTTCACCTTGCACTCTCAGGACACACCCGCCATGAGCATCAAATCGGACAAGTGGATTCGCCGCATGGCGCAGGAACACGGCATGATCGAACCGTTCGTCGAGCGCCAGGTGCGCGGCGAGCAGGACAGCCGGGTCATCTCCTTCGGTGTTTCCAGCTACGGCTACGACGTGCGCTGCGCCGACGAATTCAAGGTGTTCACCAACATCAACTCGGCCACGGTCGACCCGAAGAACTTCGACGCCGGCAGCTTCGTCGACATCAAGAGCGACGTCTGCATCATCCCGCCGAACTCCTTCGCCCTGGCCCGCACGGTCGAGTACTTCCGCATTCCGCGCGACGTGCTGACCATCTGCCTGGGCAAGAGCACCTATGCCCGTTGCGGCATCATCGTCAACGTCACCCCGCTCGAGCCTGAGTGGGAAGGCCATGTCACCCTGGAGTTCTCCAACACCACTACGCTGCCGGCGAAGATCTACGCCAACGAAGGCGTGGCGCAGATGCTGTTCCTGCAGTCCGACGAAGAATGCGAAGTCTCGTACAAGGACCGTGGCGGCAAGTACCAGGGCCAGCGCGGCGTCACCCTGCCACGTACCTGAGGCGACCAAGCGCGGGAATTGTTTGCCCGCCCGGCACTCCAACGAGATAGCAGTCCCGGCGCGCACGACGCGTGCCGGCTCTCGTCAGGAGCCGCTCCATGAAACTCGACCCCGCAATCAGCGCCAAGCTGGCGGTCCTGCAGCCGAATCAGGTCGGATTGCTGGCCTGGACGCTGCTGGCGCATCCGCCAATGCACCTGCAGGCCGGTGGCGTACCGCACCAGCCTGACCCCGATACCCCGCAACCGCCGGAGCCCGGCGAGCATCCGCCGATGGAGCCGGGCGAGCCGACCCTGCCCGACGAACCGCCGCCAGCCCCCGTGGCCTGACCCGCGGGCCGCGCCGCCTGGTTGTAACGGATCAGTTGCCCAGCAGGTAGCCGCTGCGGCATACCTGCTCGCCAGCGACATGGGCGATGACCATGCCGGCCGTGGCCATGCGCCGCACACTACGCGCATACAGCAGCCCTGCCTGGGTATTGCGCAGCGGGGTGACGCGGTCGCTCAGCGGGTCGATGACCTCGGCGATGAGTTGCCCCGCTTCCAGGTACTGCCCAGGTTTGGCGTGGAATACCAGCAGGCCGCCCAGCGGCGTAGTGACGGGCTCCACCGCTGCCAGCGGCGTCGCTGGCTGGCGCAGGGCCGGCAGGGCTGCGGGCTGGCCGTCGATCACGCCACTGTGGGTGAGAAAATCCAGGATCGCCTGGCAGTCCTGGGTTGCCAGGGCATGGCTGACATCTGCCTGGCCGCGCAGCTCGATGGTCACCGAGAAGCTGCCCATGGGGATCGGGAAGCGCTTGCCGAAGCGCTGTTGCAATTGCCACCACACCAGGCTGAAGCACTCGTCGAACGACTGCCCGCCCGAGTCGGTGGCCAGCAAACTGGCCTGCACGCCCAGGTAGCGCGCCAGCGGTTCGACCTGAGGCCAGGCTTCCGGGGTGGTGTACAGATGCTCGACGGCTTCGAAGTCGCAGTGCAGGTCGAGCACCATGTCGGCATCGCAGGCCAGGCGCTGAAGGGTCAGGCGCTGGGACTGCAATGGGGTGTGTGCCGGGTGCGCGTCCAGGCCGCGACGCAGGTACTCGCGGATCAGCGCCAGGTTATGCGCTGGGTCGTCGTTCAGATGACCTTCGATCTGGTCGCCGATGCTGTCCGACAAGTCAACGAAGTTGCGGTTGAAGTTTTCGCCGCTCTGCAGCTCGAAGCGCCCCAACGGGGCGTCCAGCAGCACCTGCTCGAGGCCCACCGGGTTGGCCACCGGTACCAGGATGATCTCGCGGCGTAGCCGGCCGTGCTGCTCCAGCTCCAACAGGCGTTGCTTGAGGTGCCAGGCCACCAGCATGCCCGGCAGTTCGTCGGCATGCAGCGAGGCCTGGATATACACCTTGCCACCGCCGCGCGGGCCGAAGTGGAAACTGTGCAACTGGCGGGCGATGCCGGGCGCGGGGGACAGCAGGTCGTGGGTCGAATGGTGCATGGGGGTCCTGAAGAGGGCGGTCTGCGATTAGGGGCCGGAATGATGGATAGAAGCACAACTTGGCGCGCGGTGCATCATTGCCCGGTTTCACACAACGCTTGCTGGTGCAACTGGCGCAAGGCTCGGAAATGGTGAAGGTGCATTACCTGTTTACTTGAGGTTCACCTTGGCTGCGCATCAAAAATGTTGCGTAGCTGATCATTCTGTAGCAACTTGCTCTTGCGGGACTTGCATGAAATACAGCGAATTCCGTCGGTGGCTGCGTGCTCAAGGCGCCACGTTCGTTCCTGCCAAAGGCAGCCATTTCAAGGTTTACCTCGGCAAGCGACAGACGATCTTTCCCGACCATGGCGCCAAGGAAATCGGCGAAGGGCTCAGGAAAAAGATCCTCAAAGACCTTGGGCTAGGCGATTGACCCTCAAACGAGGCAACGACATGAATTTTGATTATCCGGTGATCGTGCATTGTGAAGCCGGTAGCTTCTGGGTCAGCTGTCCGGATATTCCAGAAATGGCCAGTGCCGGCGACACAGTGGATGAAGCGCTGTTCGATGCTGTTGATGCCTTGGAATCGGCGCTTTCGTTATACGTGGATCAACGTGTCGCCATTCCACTGCCTTCGCTACACGCATGCGATCAGGCGGTGGTCAGGTTGCCTGCGTTGACCGCCGCCAAGGCTGCGCTGTGGAACACCATGATTGCGCAGAAAGTGACCAAGACCGAACTGGCTCGGCGACTTGGCGTCAATCGCCCGCAAGTGGATCGTCTGGTCAACCTGTTGCACCGCTCGAAGATCGAGCAGGTAGAGCACGCTTTGCATGTGTTGGGCCAGCGCATCGAGTTGGCAGTGGTCGCTGCTTGACCGAGCACCGATGAAAAAGCCGCCTGTTCAGGCGGCTTTTTCATTGCTGTCGGCTTACTTCCCCGGCACCAGCGTCAGTCGTTGGCTGCCATAGGCCCGCCCGAAGTTCTGCGGCTGCAACGGCATGCTCATGAAGCGCCCCTTGAACCAGGCATCCAGGCCGTCGCTGTAATGGCGGCTCGCCGGGTTGCCTGACTGGCCGCTGCTGGTCAGCAGTTGCAGCGGTTCGGCCTGGCCGAAGTCTACGATCATCCGCGCCGAGGCCGGCAGGCGGGTGTCGAAGTTGCTGCCCCAGGCGTAGGGCGTGAGTGCCAGCGTGCTGAAATCACCGCCGGCAGCCATGGGCGAGCGGCTGAGGCTGTCGCCCAAGCCGCGGTAGTTCGGCCCCGGCCAGCGATACTGGTGCAGCTTGCCCCACTGCCAGGCACGGCGGTCGGCGCCGAGCTGGGCGGTGCCGGTATCGATCGCCGCCGCCAGGCTGCGGGCGAGGATGGCGGGCTTGTCTTCCTTCTGCGGCGTGCCACGGTCATCCCAGAACGGGCTGTCTTCGCGGCCCAGCAGGTGGTCGGCCTGGGCCGAATAAGACAGCTGGGCATTGCCGACGAACGCTTGCCAGGCCGGGCTAGACTCGGGGCCGAGGTCGTCAAGGAAGGTCTGCCGGGTGACTTCCTGGAGGAACAGCTCATACAGCGCGGCATCGGCCGACACCGGGCTCAGCCGGCCATCGAAGGCCTTGAGCCGGGCCAGGGCGTCACGGGCCTTGTCGCGCTGGGCGGCGGGCAAGGCGTCGATGGCCTGTTTGAGTGGCAGGGCCATGCCGGGCGCATCGAACATCTGCTTGAGCTTGTCGGCCAGCAGCGTTATCTGGTCGTTCTGCAGGGCCATCAGGCTGCGGTTGTCATGGCGACCGTTGCCCGCCAGCTGAGCCAGGCGCTCGGCGCGTTCAGGGTAGTACCAGCTGCTCGACAGCTGCATGCCGTAGCCCTTGGGCTGGCTACGCTGGTTGGCGTGGCCGATGAAGCCGGCGGCCGGGTCCTGGTCGTAAGGGTGGAGCATGGCGTCGGCGTAGCCATCCCAGTCATAGCGCCCGTCCCAGCCCGGCGAGGGCAGCAGGCCCTGGCCGTCGCGGCGGTTGGGGTAGCGCCCACTGACTTGCCAGCCGATGTGTTCGGGTTCGGCGAATACGAAGTTGAGGGCTGCGGCGCCGATTTCACGGGTGCTGTCGAAGGCCCGCTCGATGTTGCTGGCGCGGGTCAGGTCGAACAACGCGTCGAGGCTGCGATCATCCTTGAGCTGCGGCAGGTGCAAGGCCAGGGCCAGGCTGCCGTGGCCCGGCAGCAGGGTGCCATGGCGGGTGTCATACAGCACTTCGCGTTGCGGGCGCTGGCCACGGACGAAGAAGGTCTCGCTGCGTGCGCGGGCTTGTTGCCATTTGCCGTCGGCCAGGTACGTCAGTTGGCTGCCCTGGCGGCGTACCTGTTCGAGGAACAGGTCCTGGTTGTCGGCCATCACCGCGCTGGCGCTCCACGCCACTTTACCGTTGTAGCCGGCCAGCACGATCGGCAGGCCCGGCAGTGAAAGGCCGGCGACCTGGTATTTACCGGTATGGATCTGCACCGGGCTCAGCGCCCAGGGCGCCCGGCTGTCGCTGGCCAGCAGACTCTTGCCGCTGCGGCTGCGCTGCGGCCCGAGGGCGAGGTTGGACGAGCCGGGGTTGCCGAGCAAGCCGAGATCGGCCAGTTGCTGGCCGGCGGCGGCGAGCGAGGCCAGGCCCGGCAGCTGGCTGGCCAGGTTCAGGCCCTTGAGTTTGTCGACTTCGCTTTCGGCCAGGGCTTCGTCGGGGGCGCCGGGCAGCAGCCAGGCCAGTTTATCTGCGCCAACCTTCTGCGCCAGGGTCAGGGCCGAGAGCTCCTCCTGCAGGTTCACCGACTGGCTGAAGGCATACAGACTGAAGATCAGCGCCGAGTCCTCTGGCTTCCAGTACTCGGGGCGATAGCCGCTACGGGCCAGTTCGGCCGGCAGCTTGTCGCGGTAGCGGAACAGGTAGGCGTTGACCCCTCGGGCATACACCTCGAAGAAGCGCTTGAGCCGCGGCGAGGCGTCGGCGTAGAGCTGGCCGGCGCCCTGCTTGAGGTTGGCGGCGCGCATCAGGCGGTCGATTTCCAGCGCATCCGGGCCGGCCAGCTCGGCCAGGCGGCCTTGGGCCAGCAGGCGCAGGGTGACCATTTGTTCGATGCGGTCACCGGCATGGACATAGCCCAGGCTGAACAGCGCATCGTGGAAGTTGCTGCTTTCGATCAGCGGCGCACCCATGGCGTTGCGCCGCACCGAAACATTCTGCGCCAGGCCCTTGAGCGGCTGGACGCCGGTGGTCGGCGGTACGCTGTCCTGCATGCCGCCCATCTGGCAGCCAGTCAGCGCAAGCATGCCGAGCATCGCGGCGGCGCTGCCGAAGCGGGGGCGGAAGGGAGGAAGGACGGGCGCGGCCATGACTGGGCTCCTGCAGGGCGTGGCGGGGTTTGGAAAGGCGCTAAGGTAGTGAGCGCGCAGTCGCCGTGCAAGGTGCGGGGGCGCTTTATTTACGAACGGCTTGCCGCCAGCTGCAAGCCGCAAGAAAAAGCCGGCATTGCACCGGCCCGTTTCATCTTGCGCCTTGCAGCTTGGCGCTCAGGGCTGCTTCAAGCGCCGTGGCACTTCTTGAATTTCTTCTCGCTGCCGCATGGGCACGGGTCGTTGCGACCGACGTCCTTCAGGGCATTGCGCACCGGCTCCTGGTGGCCGTGGTTGCAGTGCGGGCCATGCACATGGCCGTGGTCGTGATCGTGGTGATGGTCGTGACCGTGGTTGCAGTCGGGGCCATGAACATGGGGTTGCTGGGTCATTGCGGGATTACTCCGGTAGAAAATCGCCGGGCATTATCTCACCACTGCGCGACAAGTGCAGGTCCCGGGGGATGATCAGCCCGGTGGCCAGGTCGCCTTGCAGCCGGTAGTGCAAGGGTTGATGGCTTTTGAGCAGTTTCGCCAGGGGCTTGAGGTGCTGCCAGAGGTTGGTCCGCGCGGTGATCTTGAAGGTGCGCCGGGCATGGGCGCCGACGCTGCGCCAGAGGCTGACATCCTCTTCGGCCAGCAGGATGTCGCCCAGGTGGACCGCGTAGTGCAGGTTGCGGATGAACAGCCGGCTGTCGTTGGGGTTGATGACCTGCAGGTGCAGCACGAACTCTTGCTGGTGCAGGCGCATGCTGACCTTTTCCACCTTCAGCAGGTGCACCTCTGGCTGGCGCCAGCTGTCGTCGCCCCAGCTGGCGCAGCCCGCCAGCCCGCTCAGCAGTAAGGCCAGCAGCATCAGGCGGGCGAGGGCGCGCATGTTCAGTTACCGAAATAGCTGGCGCAGCATTTCTTGAATTTCTGCCCGCTGGCGCAGGGGCAGGGATCATTGCGCCCGACTTTCAGCTCCACGGTCGGGTCGATGAAGTACCAGCGCCCGGCGTGCTGGACGAAGGCCGAGCGTTCGCGGTGCTGGTGATCGCCTTGCCCGTCGTGCCAGCGTGCGGTGAAGGTGACGAAGGCATGTTCGGGTTGCCCGCCGAGCACTTCGGCGTTTTCCACCTCGAGCCCCAGCCAGGTGCTTTGCGCGCTCCAGGCCGCCATGCCGGCGCGGTCCAGGCCGGCCTGTTGGGCCGGCAGCGTGGTGCCGACCAGGTAATCCATCAGCCCCAGCACGTAGGCGCTGTAGCGCGAGCGCATCAGCGTCTGCGCATCCGGTGCCGGGGTGCCGGCGTGATAATGCCCGCAGCAGGCGTCGAGCAGGTTGCCGCTGCCGCAAGGGCAGACCGAGACACTCATCGAGTCACCACCAGTACTTGCCGAAATTTTGTGGATTGGCCCAGAACTTCGCATTAAGCCAGTCCGGTACCTGTTTGTAGTCATGCAGATCATAGGTGAACAGGCTGAGCACCTGTTCGTCTCGCTGGAATTTCTCGCTGGCCGACAGCGCCAGCGAGAAAAAGTCGGTGTCGTGCCAGCCGCAGGCGCCCAGGTCGGCGAGCACCGCGACCTTGCTGGCATTGAGGTTGCGTATGCCACCAAGCAGCTCCAGGCCGCTGCGTTTGGGCAGGTGCTCAAGGCAGTCCACCAGTAACGCCAGGTCGAAGCGCTGGGCGGCCAGCCTGGCTGGCAATGGGCCGGGTGAGGCGACTTCTATATGGGTGTCCGGGTGCTCTGCGGCGAAGGCGTCCAATGCCGGGAAGCGTGTGCCCACCAGCAGCAGCTTGTGTGGCGTGAAACGCTCGAGCAGGGCGGCCAGGGCCTGCTGTGGTGTGCGTTGGGAGAAAGCGTCAGTCATTGCCATTCCTCGTTCAGGTCGCTCAAGACTAACGGCCCCGGCCTGCCTGGCATAGAGGCACGGCGCCACGTCGTGGCTTATTGCTGGCAGAGCGAGAAACAGCGGTCTTTACTTCCAGAGCATCGGTTTTGCACCGATTCCCCCTAGGAGAAGCAACAAGATGAGCATAGTACGCACAGCGATACCCCTGGTCCTGCTCACCAGTGTGTTGACTGGTTGTGCAGGTTTGCAAAAAACCGACTGGCCGAAGTGTGCTGCCGTCGGGGGTGTAGGCGGCGCCGCCCTGGGCGCCATCGAGAGTTCCAGCTGGGCTGGCTGGGGTGCGTTGCTCGGTGGCGGCCTGGCGGCCGGTTACTGCTGGGCCCACGGCGATGGCGACGAAGACGGCGATGGTGTGCCGGATAGTCGCGACAAGTGCCCAGGCACGCCGCGCGGGGTCCAGGTCGATGCCAACGGCTGCCCGCCACCACCACCTGTGGTCGAGGAGGTCGTGGTACAGAAGGAAGAAGTCATCGTCATTCGCGATGTGCGCTTCGAGTTCGACTCGGCACGCCTCACCGCCGCCGACAAGGAGCGCCTCAATACCATTGCCACGCGCCTTAAACAGGAGGCCCCGAGCGCCCGCCTGAGCGTCACCGGCCATACCGACAGCGTCGGTTCCGACAGCTACAACCAGAAGCTTTCCGAGCGCCGAGCCCATTCGGTGACCGATTATCTGGTCGAGCAAGGCGTACCGCGCAGCAGCTTCGTCTCGGTCGTGGGGGCCGGCGAGACCCAACCGGTGGCTGACAACGCCACGGCCGACGGGCGCGCCATGAACCGCCGTACCGAGATCAAGATCCAGCGTTGACAGCCCTGCGCCCGCGCCTTGAGAAGTGGCGCGGGCGCGTCTTTACTCCTGGGTGACCGGTAGCGGCCGGTGACACAGGAGCATTCACCATGCGTGTTTTGTCCAAGGCGGCGCTGCCGCTGTTGCTGGCCACCAGCCTGCTGGCCGGCTGCGCGACCCACAGCGATGGCAGCGCGCCCCTCAATCAAAGGACCTGGCCCCTCTGCAGCCTGCTTGGTGGGCTGGTCGGCGGTGGCCTGGGGGCTATCGAGAGCTCCAGTTGGGCGGCCGGTGGCGGTGCCCTGGGAGCCATCGCCGGTGGCCTGATCTGCTACGCCCAGGATGGCGATGAGGATGGCGATGGTGTCTTCGACCGCCGTGACCGTTGCCCAGGCACCCCCGCCGGCACCCAGGTCAACCACATGGGCTGCCCGCTGCCCCAATACCCTCCCGCGCAAGCGCAACCCGAACCCGCCGCTACCTCTGAGGTGATTACCCTCGACGACCAGGGCCAGGTGCTGTTTGCCTTTGACTCCGCCGAGCTCACGGCGGCCGCTCGGCAGCGTCTGCAAAGCCTGCTGACCAGGCTGAACGAGCCGGGCGTGACCCGCGTCAAGGTGATTGGCTTCACCGACAGCGTAGGCTCCGACAGCTACAACCAACGCCTGTCCGAGCAGCGTGCCAGCAGCGTCGCCGAGTACCTGATCAGCCAAGGGCTGGCGCCGAACAAGGTGACCAGCCAGGGCCGTGGCGAGGCTGATCCGGTTGCCGACAACGACAGCGATGAAGGCCGGGCGCGCAACCGACGGGTGGAACTGCACCTGAACTGACCACTCTGGCGCGCCTGCGGCAGTAAGGTTACTGTTGCCAGCGCGGTCCGCTCGAACGGGCCGCGCTGGCATAACAATAAACAGTGGGGGCGGGGTATGAAGTTCATCCTGGGCCTGGGCAAGGTCCTGACGGTGCTGTTCTGGTGGGTGGTGCTGTTCAACCTGTTCATGCCGCAGCCATTGCCGCTCAATCTGCTGATCAATACCGCCGGCATCTTCCTGCTGTCACTGCACGTGCTCGAGGTGTTGTTTTTCAACGCTAGCCTGCGCGGGCGCAGCCACCGTTGGTTCGATCGATTGCAGATCCTGCTGACCGGCATCTTCCACGTCATGTCCATCCCCAAACCTGGTAAGGCCTAGAGCCATGCATAAATTGATGTTGCTGGCCGCTTTGGCCGCGCCCCTGGCTCAGGCGGAAAGCCTTGAAGTCGCCGCTCACTCCATGCTGCGCCTGCCGAACAAGTCGGCCAGCGTGCATCTTGAACAGTTGCGTGTGGCCGACTCGGCGACCCTGCTGCTGCCAGCCACCCTCACTGAGTTGAAGATCGACCGCCTGGAGTTGGGGCGCGATGCGCGCATCGCCATCGCCCCCGCCGAACGCGACCTGAGTATCAGCGCAGCCAGCGCCCAGCTGGGCGCTGGCAGTGAAATCAGTGCGCCTGGTGCACCGGGTACTTATGAGCGGGCAGCCCGTCCCGGGCGCAATCTCGACTTGCGTCTGCAGGCGCTTGAGGCCGAGCAACTGGTCATCGATGCCCGTGGCGGCGCTGGCGCGCCAGGCTATGTCGGCCTCGACGGCGGTAATGGCAAGCCGGGTGGCTGCACCTGGGGGCAGGCCAGCCGAGGGGCCAATGGTGACAACGGTGGCAATGGCCACGATGGTGCCGCTGGCGGGCGGATCCGCCTGGCGCTGCCGGACGGCTTCGCCCAGGAACGGATCATGGTTCGGCTTGAGGGCGGCGCGCCGGGCAAGCCGGGCGCAGCCGGCAAGGCTGGCAAGGGCGGTGCGAGCAAGGGCTGCCTGGTGTACAGCACGGCGGCCGGTGCCAATGGCCTGCCAGGGCAACCCGGGGAGCCAGGTGCCGCCGGCGCAGCCGGTGAGTTGATTCTGCAGCGCTTGTAAACGCCGGGGCTGAGCCTGCCTGAGGCATTATCAGGCAGGCTTGTCAGCGACTCCGTACCTAACGGCCAGACACCTCCGACACCCATGGTCTAGTCTGAAAAAGACCGGTACCGGCCAAGTTCCCACTACAAGTGCCCGGACCGGACAACCATTGGAGTCCCCCGGGAGGTGCTCTCATGAGCCTGCTGCTTGAGCCGTATACCCTGCGTCAGCTGACCCTGCCCAACCGTATTGCCGTTTCCCCCATGTGCCAGTACTCCGCCGTCGACGGCCTGGCCAACGACTGGCACCTGGTGCACCTGGGCAGCCGTGCCGTGGGTGGCGCGGGCCTGGTGATCAGCGAGGCCGTCGCGGTCACTGCCGATGGCCGCATTACTGCCGAAGACCTTGGTCTGTGGAACGACGAACAGATCGCCCCGCTGCAGCGCATCACCCGCTTCATCACCGCCCAGGGCGCCGTGCCCGGCATCCAGCTGGCCCACGCCGGACGCAAGGCCAGCACCTATCGCCCCTGGTTGGGCAAGCAAGGCAGCGTCAAGCTCGAGGAGGGCGGGTGGCAGCCGGTCGGCCCATCGAAAATCGCCTTCGACCCGCAGCACACCGCGCCGCGCGAGTTGAGCAAGGACGAGATCCAGGACGTGGTGACCGCGTTTGTGGCGGCGACCGAGCGCGCATTGAAGGCGGGTTTCAAGGTAGTGGAAATCCACGCCGCCCATGGCTACCTGCTGCACCAGTTCCTGTCGCCGCTGAGCAATCAGAGGCGCGACGACTATGGCAGTTGCTTCGAAAACCGCATTCGCCTGACCCTGCAGGTCACCGAAGCAGTGCGCAAGGTGTGGCCGCAGGAGCTGCCGCTGTTCGTCCGCGTCTCGGCCACCGACTGGGTGGAGGATGGCTGGAACCCGGATGAAACCGTAGAGCTGGCGCGCCGCCTGCGCGTGCTGGGTGTCGACCTGATCGACGTTTCGTCTGGCGGCACCTCGGTCAACGCCGAGATCCCCACCGGCCCGGGTTACCAGACCCGCTTCGCCGAACGGGTGCGCAAAGAGTCGGAAATCGCCACCGGCACCGTTGGCATGATCACCGAACCCGCCCAGGCCGAACACATCCTGCGCACCGGCCAGGCCGATGTGATCTTCCTGGCCCGCGAACTGCTGCGTGACCCGTACTGGCCACTGCACGCCGACGATGACCTGGGCGGCAACAAGGCCACGTGGCCGGCTCAGTACCAGCGGGCGACCAGCCGGGCCAACCCGATCCACGAGTCGGACCTGCGCGATTGACTCAGCCGTAGGCGGCCTTGCTGAGGATGTCGCTCACCCATTGGTTGATGCTTTTCTGCGCAAGCTCCGCCTGGGCCGCCACGCTGGCATGAAGCGTGGGCTCCAGGCGCAGGCTGAGCTTGCCGGAGTAGGTCTTTTGCGGCTCACGCCCCAGGCGCTGGCAGGTTTCGAGGTAGTCGTCGACGGCCTCCTCGAAGGCCTGGCGCAGTTCGCTGATCGATTCGCCATGGAAGCCGATCACGTCGTGGATGCCGGCGACGTGGCCGACCAGCAGTTGGTCTTCGTCGCTGTATTCGATGCGGGCGGCATAGCCGCGGTAATTCATCACATTCATGGTGTCACTCCTGCCTGCTCCAGGAACTGGCGGGCATCCCGCACTTGATAGGTTTTGGCGTGGCGGTCCGGGTGAGGGCGGTGGAAGGTGGCCACTGCCCCGTGGAGTTCGAACCGTACGCGTGAACCCCTACCTTCGACCGTTCTGGCGCCAAGCGATACCAGCAGCGATTCCAGGCGTATCCAGTCCAGGGTTTTGGGCACAGGCTTCTTGAAAACGAGTTCGAGTAAAGCACGTTGGTGATTATTCATGGTATCAGTCTGTGATACCAGTCTAATTTGCTCAACGGTCTGGCAGTAGGGCGCTGCAGCGGCAGATTGCGGGAAATATCGGTATGGCAGGCAGCAAAAAGCCGACTGGACATCACTGCCAGTCGGCTTCTGTCATCCGTGCATCAATGCTTGAACATCACATGTCGCACACAGGTGTAGTCCTCCAGCCCGTACATCGACATATCCTTCCCGTACCCCGAATGCTTCTGCCCGCCATGGGGCATTTCGCTGACCAGCATGAAGTGGGTGTTCACCCAGGTGCAGCCGTAATGCAAGCGTGCAGCCAGGCGGTGGGCGCGGCCGCTGTCGCGGGTCCATACCGACGATGCCAGGCCGTACTCGGAGTCGTTGGCCCATTCCAGCGCCTGGGCCTCGTCGCTGAAGCGGGTCACCGACACCACCGGCCCGAACACTTCATGCCGGACGATCTCGTCATCCTGCAGCGTGTCGGCCAGCACGGTGGGTTCGAAGAAGAACCCGTCACCGGGCACGACCTTGCCGCCGGTAACCAGGCGGATATGCGGCTGGGCAATCGCACGCTGTACCAGCCCGGCGACCTTGTCGCGGTGCTGGGCGCTGATCAACGGGCCGAGTTCGGTGGCCGGATCGTTCTGCAGGCCGTGCTTGAGGCTGGCGACCGCCTCGCCCAGGCGTTCGACGAAGCGCTCGTAGATGCCGTCCTGCACGTACAGGCGGCAGGCGGCGGTGCAGTCCTGCCCGGCGTTGTAGAAGCCGAAGGTGCGGATGCCTTCGATAGCGGCATCGAGGTCGGCATCGTCGAACACGATCACCGGGGCCTTGCCGCCCAGCTCCATGTGCATGCGCTTCACGCTGTCGGCGGTGGCGCCGATGATGTGCGCGCCGGTGGGGATGGAGCCGGTCAGCGACACCATGCGCACCTTGGGGTGAGTGACCAGCGGGTTGCCGACGGTCTGGCCGCGGCCGAACAGGATATTGAGTACGCCGGGCGGCAGCAGGCCCTGAATCAGCTCACCCAGGTGCAGGGCGGTCAGTGGGGTCAGCTCCGAAGGTTTGATCACGACGGTGTTGCCGGCGGCCAACGCCGGGGCGATTTTCCATGCCAGCATCATCAGCGGGTAGTTCCACGGCGCGATGGACGCCACCACGCCCAGCGGGTCACGGCGGATCATCGAGGTGTGCCCGGGCAGGTATTCCCCCGCCGCCGAGCCGCCCAGGCAACGCGCCGCGCCGGCGAAGTAGCGGAACACGTCGGCGATGGCCGGGATCTCGTCGTTGAGCGCGGCAGCGTAAGGCTTGCCGCAGTTGTCCGACTCCAGCCTGGCCAGTGCCTCGCCGTGCTGTTCGATGACGTCGGCAATGGCCAACAGCGCGGTCGAGCGCTCTTTCGGCGTGGTCTGCGACCAGCCGTCGAACGCCTTGTCGGCCGCGCGCACAGCGCTGTCGACCTGGGCCTCGGTGGCTTCGGTGATCTGTGCCAGGGCCGTGCCCTTGGCCGGGTCGAGCACGGTCCAGGCCGGGCCTTCGCCAGCGACAAGCTGGCCGTTGATCAGCATTCGGGTTTGCATCGGGGACTCCTCCAGGGTCATTTGCCGCTGCCCGCGACGCTTTCACCGCCACGGGTCAGGTAATAGGCGCCGAGGATCGGCAGCATGGTCACCAGCATCACCAGCATGGCGACCACGTTGGTCACCGGCACGTCGCGCGGGCGGCTGAGCTGGTTGAGCAGCCAGATCGGCAATGTGCGCTCGTTGCCGGCGGTGAAGGTGGTGACGATGATCTCGTCGAACGACAGGGCGAAGGCCAGCATGCCGCCGGCCAGCAACGCCGAGCACAGGTTGGGCAGGATGATGTAGCGGAAGGTCTGCCAGCCGTCGGCGCCCAGGTCCATCGAGGCTTCGATCAGGCTCTGCGAAGTACGGCGCAGGCGGGCGATGACGTTGTTGTAGACGATCACCACGCAGAACGTGGCGTGGCCGACGACGATGGTGAACAGCCCAGGTTCTATCCCTAGGCGCTTGAACGCCGAAAGCAGGGCGATACCGGTGATGATGCCGGGCAGGGCGATCGGCAGGATCAGCATCAGCGAAATGCTTTCCTTGCCGAAAAAACTGCGCCGGTACAACGCCGCCGAAGCCAGGGTGCCAAGGACCAGGGCGATCAGCGTGGCCAGGCAGGCCACCTGCAATGACAGCTTGATCGCTTCGAGCACGTCGGGGCGGGCGAGGGCCACGGCGAACCACTTCAACGTGAAGCCCCTGGGCGGGAAGCTGAACGCCGCGTCTTCGGTGTTGAAGGCATAGAGCAGGATGATCAGGATCGGGAAGTGCAGGAACACCAGCCCGCCCCAGGCCGCCAGGCGCAGGCCCGTCGAGGCTTGTTCAGAGTGCATCGAAGGCCCCCAGGCGTTTGACGATGGACAGGTACACCGCGATCAGCACGATCGGCACCAGGGTAAAGGCCGCCGCCATGGGCATGTTGCCGATCGCGCCTTGCTGGGCATACACCATGCTGCCGATGAAATAGCCGGGCGGGCCGACCAGTTGCGGCACGATGAAGTCGCCCAGGGTCAGCGAGAAGGTGAAGATCGAACCGGCGGCGATGCCCGGCACCGACAGCGGCAGGATCACCTGAATGAACGTCTGCCGGGGTTTGGCGCCGAGGTCGGCCGAGGCTTGCAGCAGGGACGGCGGCAGGCGCTCCAGTGCGGCCTGGATCGGCAGGATCATGAAGGGCAGCCAGATGTAGACGAACACCAGAAAGCGCCCCAGGTGCGAGGTCGACAGGGTGCTGCCGCCGACGCCCGGGATATCCAGTACCAGCTGCAACAGCGGCTGCAGGTGCAGTTGCTGGATGAACCACTGGGCCACGCCGCCCTTGGCCAGCAGCAGGGTCCAGGCGTAGGTCTTGACGATGTAGCTGGCCCACATCGGCATCATCACCGCGATATAGAAGAACGCCTTGGTGCGGCCGGTGGTATAGCGCGCCATGTAGTAAGCGATGGGGAAGGCCAGCACGGCGCTGGCCAGCGACACCGCCACGGCCATGCTCAGGGTGCGCAGGATGATGTCGAAGTTGGCCGGGTTGAACAGCGCGGCGAAGTTGGCCAGGGTCAGGTCCGGCGTCACCGCCATGGTGAAGTCGTCGAAGGTGTAGAAACCCTGCCACAACAGGTTCAGCAACGAGCCCAGGTAGATCGCGCCGAACCACAGCAACGGCGGGATCAGCAGCATCAGCAGGTACAGGTTGGGGCGCCGGTACAGCAGGTCGCTCAGGCGCCGTAGCGGCGTGATGCCCGCTGCTTTTCCAGCGGCCAGGCTCATGGCTGGGTTTCCCGCAACGCGGTCATCGCCTCACGGGGCCAGCAGGCCTGCACGCGCTGGCCGGCCTGCCACTGGTGCGCCTGGGCCTGCCAGCGGTCGTTGGCCTGGCTGACGGCGAGCAGTTGGCCGCCGTCCAGCTTCACCTCGAAACGGGTGGCGCTGCCCTGGTACTGGATATCGTGCAGCACACCGCCGACCTGTACGTCGCCGCTGGCAGGCTGGCCGTCGAGGCGGATGTGCTCGGGGCGGATGGAGAAGGGCGATGCGCTGCCATTGAGCTGTTGCGCCAGTTCCCCGCGCAGCACGTTGGAGGTGCCGACGAACTCGGCGACGAAGGTGGTCGCCGGCTGCATGTACAGGTTGCGGGGCGTGTCGACCTGTTCGATGCGCCCGCGGTTGAACACGGCCACCCGGTCGGACATCGACAAGGCCTCGGTCTGGTCGTGGGTGACGAAGATGAAGGTTATGCCCAGCTGGCGCTGCAGCTTTTTCAGCTCGCCCTGCATCTGCTCGCGCAACTTGAGGTCGAGGGCGCCGAGCGGTTCATCGAGCAGCAGCACCCGTGGCCGGTTGACCAGGGCGCGGGCCAGGGCGACGCGCTGGCGCTGGCCGCCGGACAACTGCGCCGGCTTGCGTGTGCCGTAGCCGTCCAGGGCGACCATGGCCAGCGCCTCGTCGGCACGGGCATGGCGTTCGGCCTTGGCCACGCCTTTGACCTTAAGGCCATAAGCGACGTTGTCGCGCACGTTCATGTGCGGGAACAGTGCGTAGTCCTGGAACACGGTGTTGACGTCACGCTTATAAGGCGGCAGCCCGGCGGCTTCGCTGCCATGGATGCGGATCGAGCCGCTGCTGGGTTGCTCGAAGCCGGCGATCAGGCGCAGGCAGGTGGTCTTGCCCGAGCCCGAGGGGCCGAGCATGGAGAAGAACTCGCCGTCCTCGATGTCGATGCTGACCTGGTCGACGGCCTTGACCTCGCCGAAGGTGCGGGAAACCTGGGTGAACTGTACGGCTAGGGGCATGCTGGGGCTCCACTAGGTTAATGCTGATCGCGGGGCAAGCCCGCTCCCACGGCAATCAGTGTGGGAGCGGGCTTGCCCCGCGATGGCCCTTACCGCCCGCCCATGATCGCGATGTAGTCCTGGGTCCAGCGGCTATAGGGCACGAACTTGCCGCCCTCGGCCTGCGGGGTTTTCCAGAAGGCGATCTTGTCGAAGTTGTCGAAGCCATTGGTCTTGCAGCCCTCGGCCCCCAGCAATTCGCTGCCGGTACAGGCCGCCGGCACCGCCGGCAACGAGCCGAACCAGGCCGCCACGTCGCCCTGCACCTTGGGCTGCAGCGACCAGTCCATCCATTTGTAGGCGCAATTGGGGTGCTTGGCCTCGCTGTGCAGCATGGTGGTGTCGGCCCAGCCGGTGGCACCTTCCTTCGGCACCACCGAGGCCACCGGCTGCTTGTCGGCCTGCAGCCCGTTGACCATGTAGCCCCACGAACTGGTGGCGGCCACGCCCTCGTTCTTCACGTCGCTCATCTGCACGGTCGCGTCGTGCCAGTAGCGGTGGATCAACGGCTGTTGCTGGCGCAGCAGGTCGAGCACGGCCTTGTACTGCGCTTCGGTGAGTTCGTAGGGGTTCTGGATGCCCAGCTCAGGCTTGGCGGACTTGAGATAGAGCGCCGCGTCGGCGATGTAGATCGGCCCGTCATAAGCCTGCACGCGGCCCTTGTTGGGTTTGCCGTCGGGCAGGTTCTGCGGTTCGAACACCACGCTCCAGCTGGTGGGTGGCTGCTTGAACACGTTGGTGTTGTACAGCAGCACGTTCGGGCCCCACTGGTAGGGCGTGCCGTACACCTGGTCCTTGACCACGTACCAGGCGCCGTTGTGCAGACGCGGGTCGAGGTTCTTCCAGTTGGGAATCAGCGCGGTGTTGATCGGCTGCACCCGCTTGCCGGCAATCAGGCGCAGCGAGGCATCGCCCGAGGCGGTAACCAGGTCATAGCCGCCCTTGGTCATCAGGCTGACCATCTCGTCGGAGGTGGCGGCGGTCTTCACGCTGACCTTGCAGCCGGTTTCTTTCTCGAAACCGGTGACCCAGTCGTAGGCCTTGTCGCTTTCACCGCGCTCGATGTAGCCGGGCCAGGCGATGATGTCCAGCTGCCCCTCGCCGGCACCGAGCTTCTGGGGCAGCCCGGCGGCCTGGGCGCCGGCACTGGTGAGCAGGGCGCCGAGCAAAACGGTCTTGTGCACTGACATGTTGTTCCCTCTTGTTGGCAATTGTGATCGGGGCAGACGTCAAGCGAAGCGGCGGTCAGATGGCTGACTGCTTATGATTTTTAGCGACTGAGTCGAGTCTAGATCGCTTTTATCGATCACTGATGCAACATCCGGAAGCATTTGCACAGGTGGAGAAACCCGTGGGCCGTCCTACTCTGGTGGCCACTTTTTCGTACCCGTGGAGGCGCACCAGATGAATACCCGAGGTCTGCTCGACCAACTGCTCAAGTCCGGCCAGGACCTGCTCAACAACCAGGCTGGCAAAAGCGCCGGGCACAAGCCAGCAGGCAGTGGCGGGCTGGGCAGCCTGCTATCCGGTGCCGGCGGTGGTGCCTTGGCGGCTGGCGCCATGGGTTTGCTGCTGGGTAACAAGAAGGCCCGCAAATATGGCGGCAAGGCACTCACCTACGGTGGCCTGGCCGCGCTCGGGGTGCTGGCCTACAAGGCCTATGGCAACTGGCAGGCGCGCCAGGGTGCGGGCGACCAGCCGCCACAGACGCTGGACCGCCTGCCCCCGGCCCAGGCCGAGCAGCACAGCCAGGCGGTGCTGCGGGCACTGGTGGCGGCGGCCAAGTCCGACGGCCATATCGACGAGCGCGAGCGGGCACTGATCGAAGGCGAGTTCACCCGCCTGGACAGCGACCGCGAGCTGCAGCACTGGCTGCACGCCGAGCTGAACAAGCCGCTGGACCCTGCCGAGGTGGCCCGCGCCGCGCAAACCCCGGAAATGGCCGCCGAGATGTACCTGGCCAGCGTGATGATGGTCGACCAGGAGAACTTCATGGAGCGCGCCTACCTCGACGAACTGGCGCGTCAGTTGCGCCTGGACCCGGCCTTGCGCCAGGAGTTGGAGAGTCAGGTCAGGCTTGCCGCTGGCCAGTGAACGGGCAAATGGCCACATCAATAGGCAAGGAGGCCTGAATACAGCAGCATTCAGCCGCAAATGCGTAAGACGCCTGGGCTATACTTCGGCGATTTTTCCCGCTCGTATCGAATTCCTGAGGGCTGAATGTTGAAGAACTGGACCTTGCGCCAACGGATCCTGGCAAGTTTCGCCGTGATCATCGCCATCATGCTGCTGATGATCGTGGCCGCCTATTCGCGGCTGGTGGCGATCGAGTCCAGCGAGGAAGCGGTGGGGTCCGACAGCATTCCCGGCGTCTATTACAGCTCGATGATTCGCAGTGCCTGGGTCGACAGCTACGTCAACAGCCAGCAGTTGGTGGGGCTGTCGAACCACCGCGAAATCACCTCGGCCGACATGGAGCTGTTCAAGAGCTTCGATGACCGCCTCAAGCAGCACATGGCCAGCTACCAGGCCACCATTCGCGACCCCGCCGACCAGGCCGCCTTCGACGACTTCACCCGCCTCGAGGAGGGCTACGTGAAGCTCGTCGACCAGGTGCTGGAGGCCTACCGGCAAAAGAACTACGTCGAGGCCCAGCGCCTGATCGCCGAAGTGCTCACCCCGGCCTGGGTGGATGGACGCAAGCACCTGAACGGGGTGATCGAGCGCAACCGTGAATCGGCCGATGCCGCCACCAACGACATCGTCAGCGCCGTGAACACCGCCAAGGGCAGCATGATCGTCTCGCTGCTGCTGGCGATCGTCGCCGCCGGTATTTGCGGCCTGCTGCTGATGCGCGCAATCACCGCGCCCATGCAACGCATCGTGCATGCCCTCGACCGCCTGCGTTCGGGCGACCTGAGCATGCGCCTGAGCCTGGATCGCAAGGACGAATTCGGCGCCATCGAAGGCGGCTTCAACGAAATGGCCGAATCGCTGGCCGGCCTGGTGTCGCAGGCCCAGCGCTCGTCGGTGCAGGTGACCACCTCGGTTACCGAAATTGCCGCCACCTCCAAGCAGCAGCAGGCCACCGCCACCGAAACCGCCGCCACCACCACCGAGATCGGCGCTACCTCGCGCGAGATCGCCGCCACCTCCCGTGACCTGGTGCGCACCATGACCGAAGTCACCTCGTCGGCCGACCAGGCCTCGAGCCTGGCCGGCGCCGGCCAGCAGGGCCTGGCGCGCATGGAAGAGACCATGCACCAGGTGATGGGCGCCGCCGACCTGGTCAACGCCAAGCTGGCGATCCTCAACGAGAAAGCCAGCAACATCACCCAGATGGTGGTGACCATCGTCAAGGTCGCCGACCAGACCAACCTGCTGTCGCTCAACGCCGCCATCGAAGCGGAAAAGGCCGGCGAGTACGGCCGTGGCTTCGCCGTGGTGGCCACTGAAGTGCGCCGCCTGGCCGACCAGACCGCCGTGGCCACCTACGACATCGAGCAGATGGTGCGCGAGATCCAGTCGGCAGTGTCGGCCGGGGTAATGGGCATGGACAAGTTCTCCGAAGAGGTGCGCCGCGGCATGTTCGAGGTGCAGCAGGTGGGCGAACAGCTCAGCCAGATCATCAACCAGGTGCAGGCCCTGGCACCGCGCGTGCTGATGGTCAACGAAGGCATGCAGGCCCAGGCCACCGGCGCCGAACAGATCAACCAGGCCCTGGCCCAGCTCAGCGACGCCAGCACCCAGACCGTGGAATCGCTGCGCCAGGCCAGCTTCGCCATCGACGAGCTGAGCCAGGTGGCCGCCGGGCTGCGTGGCGGTGTATCGCGTTTCAAAGTCTGACGCCGATGACCGACCTGTCCCCCCGTGAGGACCGCGCGGCCACCGCCAAGGGCGCGCTGTACCTGCAGTTCCGCATCGCCGCGCAGCGCTTCGCCCTGGACGTGCGCGAAGTGATCGAAGTACTGCCGCGTCGCCCGCTCAAGCCCATTGCCCAGGCCCCGGCCTGGGTGGTCGGCGTGCTCGCCCACCGTGGCGCGCTGGTGCCGGTGATCGATGTGTCTGCCTTGAGCTTCGGCGCTCCGGCCGTCTCGCGCGGCAGCACCCGCCTGGTGCTGGTGCACTACCGTGGCGACCCGCAGCGCCCCGAGCTGCAGCTGGGGCTGATCCTGGAGCAGGCCACCGAGACCCTGCGTTGCCGGCCCGAGGAGTTCCAGCCCTATGGCCTGGACAACGCCGAGGCCCCTTACCTGGGGCCGGTGCGCCAGGACGCGCAAGGGTTGGTGCAGCGTATTTGCGTCGACGACCTGCTGCCGGCCACGGTCCGCCAGTTGTTGTACCCCAGCGAAGCCGGGCAGGTGCCGACATGACCGGGCAACGGTTCTTCCGCTTCCTGCAGGAGCGTATCGGCCTGGACGTGGAGTCGGTCGGGGCGCCGATGATCGAGCGGGCCTTGCGCCAGCGCTGCGTTGCCCTGCAGGCCACCGACCTGGACGATTACTGGCTGCGCCTGCAACAGTCCACGGCCGAGCAGCAGGCCCTGATCGAGGCGGTCATCGTCCCCGAAACCTGGTTCTTCCGTTACCCCGAGTCCTTTACCGCGCTGGTGGACCTGGCCCACAAGCGCGTGGCCGAACTGGCCGGTGCCCGGCCGTTGCGCATCCTCAGCCTGCCGTGTTCGACCGGTGAAGAGCCCTATTCCATCACCATGGCACTGCTCGATGGCGGGGTCGCGGCGCAAGCCTTCGCTGTCGATGGTATCGACATCAGCCCCAATTCGGTGGCCAAGGCCGAGCAGGCGTTGTACGGGCGCAACTCGTTCCGTGGCAGCGAACTGGCCTTCCGCGAGCGGCATTTCGACGAAACCGCCGAGGCCCACCAGCTCAACGAGCGGGTGCGCCGGCAGGTCAGCCTGAAAGTCGGCAACGTGCTGGATCCGGCGCTCAAGGCCCGTGACGGCCAGTACGACTTCGTGTTCTGCCGCAACCTGTTGATCTATTTCGATGTGCCCACCCAGCAACGGGTGTTCGAGGTGCTCAAGCAGCTTACCCACGCCCAGGGCGTGCTGTTCATCGGCCCGGCCGAGGGCAGCCTGCTGGCGCGCTTGGGCATGCGGCCTCTGGGGATCCCTCAGTCGTTCGCCTATGTGCGTCAGACAGACCCCGTGCCGGCCCCAGCGGACAAACCCTTGCCGGCCATGCGCCCGTTGGCGCCGCCATTGCCCAAGGTGGTCACGCTGCCCCAGCGCCCGGCAAGACCGTTGATGGCCCCCCCAGTGGCTGCCGAGCCGCGTGAAAACGAAGCGCAACTGCTGGCCGCCATCGCCCGGCACGCCAACGCCGGCGACAGCCAACAAGCCCGCAGCGACTGCGAGCGCTACCTGCGCCAGTTCGAACCCAAGGCGCAGGTCTACTACTGGCTGGGGTTGCTCAGCGATACCGAGGGCGATGCCACGCAGGCCATCACCCATTACCGCAAGGCGTTGTACCTGCAGCCCCAGCACCCGGAGGCGCTGATGCACCTGGCTGCCCTGCTGGCCTCGCAAGGTGACGAGGCGGGCGCCCGACGCCTGCAGGAGCGCGCGGCGCGGGCCGGCCGGGAGGCTGAACGATGAGCGCGGGATACGACATGCAACTGATCGCCCATGACGATGGTCAGGCCATCGACGATTGCTGGAACCGCATCGGCGTGCACGGCGACAAGCAGTGCCCGCTGCTGGAGCGGCACATCCACTGTCGCAATTGCGAGGTGCATGCGGCGGCAGCCACGCGCTTGCTGGATCGCTACGCGCAGGTGCTCGACGAACAGGACGAAACACTGCCGCCGGCCGAGTGCGCAGTCGGTCGCTCCATGCTGCTGTTCCGGCTGGGTGAGGAATGGCTGGCGCTGGCCACGGCCTGCCTCGCCGAAATCGCCCCGCTGCAGCCGGTGCATTCGTTGCCGCATCAACGCTCGCGGGTACTGCAAGGGGTGGCCAACGTGCGCGGTGCGCTGGTGCCGTGCCTGTCGCTGGCGGACCTGCTGAACGTGCCGGGCGAGGCCAGCATCGAGCGCAGTGGGCGGGTCATGCCGCGCATGCTGATCCTGGCGGCCGAAGGCGGCCCGGTGGTGGTGCCGGTGGCGGAGATCGATGGCATCCACCGGCTGGACCCTGGGCACCTGCAGGAGGGCAGCGATACCGCCCACTTCACTGCTGCGGTGCTGCAGTGGCGGGGCCGCAGCGTGCGGGTCCTGGATGAACAACACCTTCTGCAAGCCGTGAAGCGGAGCCTGTCATGACCCCGGAGCAAATGCGCGACGCTTCCTTGCTGGAGCTGTTCAGCCTGGAAGCCGAAGCCCAGACCCAGGTGCTCAGTGCCGGCCTGATGGCACTGGAGCGCAACCCCGGCCAGCCTGACCAGCTCGAGGCCTGCATGCGTGCGGCCCACTCGCTCAAGGGCGCGGCGCGGATCGTCGGCATCGATGCCGGCGTCAGCGTCGCCCACGTGATGGAAGACTGCCTGGTGGCCGCCCAGGAGGGCCGCCTGCTGCTGCGCCCGGAGCATATCGACGCGCTGCTGCAAGGTACTGACCTGCTGATGCGCATCGCCACGCCGGGCGACCCGGCAGGCGAAGGCCTGGTGCCGGTGTTCCTCGCCCAGATGGCCGGGCTGCTGGATTCGCCGCCGTTGGCCACCCAGGTGGCGCCGCCGTTGCCGGCTGCAACGCCGCCAGCCATGGTCGCGCCGCCGCCGGCCATGGAGCCTGAGCCAGAACCGATCGTCGAGGCCGAAGCCGAGCCGGTTGTCCGGCCGAGGGCCGGCAAGCGTGGTGGCGAGGGTGGCGAGCGCGTGCTGCGGGTCACGGCCGATCGGCTCAACAGTTTGCTCGACCTGTCGAGCAAGTCGTTGGTCGAAACCCAGCGCCTTAAGCCTTATCTCGCCACCTTGCAGCGCCTCAAGCGCATGCACGGCCAGGGCATGCGCGCTCTGGACGGGCTGAAGGCGCAGCTCGAAGACAGCGGCCAGGGTCCGGAAGTGCTCGACGCCCTGGCCCAGACCCAGCAACTGCTGGCCGAAACCCAGCAGATCCTGCTGCAGCAGGCTGCCGACCTCGACGAATTCGGCTGGCAGGCCAGCCAGCGCGCCCAGTTGCTGTACGACACCGCGCTGGCCTGCCGCATGCGCCCGTTCGCCGATGTGCTGACCGGTCAGAGCCGCATGGTGCGCGACCTGGGGCGCTCCTTGGGTAAACCGGTGCGGCTGCTGGTCGAAGGCGAGAAGACCCAGGTCGATCGCGACGTGCTGGAAAAGCTCGAAGCGCCGCTGACCCATCTGCTGCGCAACGCCGTCGACCATGGCATCGAGCTGCCCGAAAGGCGCCTGCTGGCCGGCAAGCCCGACGAAGGCACGGTGCGCCTGCGCGCCTCGCACCAGGCCGGGCTGCTGATTCTGGAACTGACCGATGATGGCGCTGGCATCGACCTTGAGCGCTTGCGCCGCAGCATCGTCGAGCGCGCGCTGTCGCCGGCCGAAACCGTGGCGCAGATGAGCGAAGCCGAGCTGCTCACCTTCCTCTTCCTGCCCGGCTTCAGCCTGCGCGATACGGTCACCGAAGTGTCCGGGCGCGGGGTTGGCCTGGATGCGGTGCAGCACATGGTCCGCGAGCTGCGCGGTTCGATCGAGCTGACCCAGGTGGCGGGGCAGGGGTGCTGCTTCCACCTGGAGGTGCCGCTGACCCTGTCGGTGGTGCGCAGCCTGGTGGTCGAGGTGGGCGGCGAGGCCTATGCCTTCCCGCTGGCGCATATCGAGCGCACCCTCGATGTGCCGGCCGAAAGCATCGTGCAGATCGAAGGGCGCCAGCATTTCTGGCACGAGGGTCGGCATATCGGCCTGGTCGCCGCCAGCCAGTTGCTCAACCGGCCGGCGGCACAGGACGCGGGCCAGAACCTGCGGGTGGTGGTGATTCGCGAGCGCGACCAGCTTTACGGCGTGGCCGTCGAGCGCCTGATCGGCGAGCGGGTGCTGGTGGTGATGCCCCTCGACCCGCGCCTGGGCAAGGTCCAGGACATTTCGGCCGGCGCCCTGCTGGACGATGGCTCGGTGGTGCTGATCATCGATGTCGAGGACCTGCTGCGCTCGGTGGACAAGCTGCTCAGCACCGGCCGCCTGGAGCGCATCGAACGTGGCGGCCAGCACGGCCGGGGCATTGCGCGCCGGCGTGTGCTGGTGGTCGATGACTCGCTCACCGTGCGCGAACTGCAACGCAAGCTGCTCGGCAACCGTGGCTACGAAGTGGCCGTGGCGGTGGATGGCATGGATGGGTGGAACGCCCTGCGCAGCGATGACTTCGACCTGTTGATCACCGACATCGACATGCCGCGCATGGACGGTATCGAGCTGGTCACCCTGGTGCGTCGCGACCAGCGCCTGCAATCGCTGCCGGTCATGGTGGTGTCGTACAAGGACCGGGAAGAAGACCGGCGTCGTGGACTTGATGCCGGCGCCGACTATTATCTGGCCAAGGCCAGCTTCCATGACGATGCGTTGCTGGACGCCGTAGAGGAGCTGATCGGAGGTGCCCAGGGATGAAGATCGCCATCGTCAATGACATGCCCATGGCTGTGGAGGCCCTGCGCCGGGCGCTGGCCTTCGAGCCGGCGCATGAGGTGGTGTGGGTCGCCGGCAACGGCGCCGAGGCGGTGCAACGCTGTACCGAACAGCTCCCGGACCTGATCCTGATGGACCTGATCATGCCGGTGATGGACGGTGTCGAGGCGACCCGGCGGATCATGGCCGAGACCCCGTGCGCCATCGTCATCGTCACGGTCGACCGCAAGCAGAACGTGCACCGGGTATTCGAAGCCATGGGCCATGGGGCCCTGGACGTGGTCGACACGCCGGCACTGGGCGCGGGCGATGCCCGTGAGGCGGCGGCGCCGCTGTTGCGCAAGATCCTCAATATCGGTTGGCTGATCGGCCAGCAGCGGCCCAGCGCCCCGCAGCCGGTGCGTACCCCCTTGCGGGAGGCGTCCCAGCGCCGTGGCCTGGTGGCCATCGGCTCGTCGGCTCGTCGGCTGGCGGGCCGGCGGCACTGGAAGTGTTGCTCAAGGGGCTGCCGAAGGCCTTCCCGGCGGCCATCGTGCTGGTCCAGCACGTCGACCAGGTATTCGCCGGCGGCATGGCCGAATGGCTCAGCACGGCGAGCGGCCAGGCGGTCCGCCTGGCCCGCGAAGGCGAGCCACCGCAGCCGGGGCAGGTCCTTCTGGCCGGCACCAACCACCATATCCGCCTGCTGCACAACGGCCAGTTGGCCTACACTGCCGAGCCGGTCAATGAAATCTACCGGCCTTCGATCGACGTGTTCTTCGAAAGCGTGGCGCGCTACTGGTCGGGCGACGCGGTGGGCGTGCTGCTCACCGGCATGGGACGCGATGGCGCCCAGGGCCTGAAGCTGATGCGTCAGCAGGGTTTTCTGACCATTGCCCAAGACCAGCAGAGCAGTGCGGTATACGGCATGCCCAAGGCCGCTGCGGCCATCGACGCCGCAGTGGAAATCCGCCCGCTGGAACGCATCGCCGGGCGACTGACGGAACTCTTTTCGAAATGACGACAAGTATTGAGGCGCGCCGCCTGGCGGGCCGTGACCGGGTGACCAGCAATGAATGATCTACCGATCGAAGGTTTCACGACCATCAACGAAGGCGCGGCGATGGTCCTGCTGGTGGACGATCAGGCAATGATCGGCGAAGCGGTGCGCCGTGGCCTGGCCCATGAAGAGAACATCGACTTCCATTTCTGCGCCGACCCGCACCAGGCGGTGGCCCAGGCCATGCGGATCAAGCCCACGGTAATCCTCCAGGACCTGATCATGCCGGGCCTCGACGGCCTGACCCTGGTGCGCGAGTACCGCAACAACCCGGCCACCCAGGACATCCCGATCATCGTCCTGTCGACCAAGGAAGACCCGCTGGTCAAGAGCGCGGCCTTCGCTGCCGGGGCCAACGACTACCTGGTGAAGCTGCCCGACACCATCGAGCTGGTGGCACGTATCCGCTACCACTCGCGCTCGTACCTGACGTTGCTGCAGCGCGACGAGGCCTACCGCGCCCTGCGCGTGAGCCAGCAGCAGTTGCTTGACACCAACCTGATGCTGCAGCGGCTGATGAATTCCGACGGCCTGACCGGGCTGTCCAACCGCCGCCACTTCGACGAGTACCTGGAGCTGGAGTGGCGCCGGGCCATTCGTGAGCAGCAGCAACTGTCGCTGCTGATGATCGATGTCGACTACTTCAAGGCGTTCAACGACAGTTTCGGCCACCTGGCCGGTGATGAGGCCTTGCGCCAGGTGGCGGAAGCCATTCGTGGTTGCTGCTCGAGGCCCAGTGACCTGCCGGCGCGTTACGGTGGCGAAGAGTTCGCCCTGGTGCTGCCCAATACCTCTCCAGGCGGGGCGCGGTTGATTGCCGAGAAGTTGCGACAGACCATCATGGGCTTGAACATTGCCCACACGGTGCCCGAGCACGGCTCGCACTTGACCGTAAGCATCGGCCTGGCCACCCAGACGCCGGCCGTTGGCAGCCATTGCCGGCAGCTGATATCGGCGGCGGACAAGGGGCTGTACCAGGCCAAGAACAACGGCCGTAACCAGGTGGGCATTGCCTGAACGCGACACTTCACGCTGACGCCATCCCTTGTAGGAGCGGCCTTGTGTCGCGATGGGCCGCGTAGCGGCCCCCGATTTTTGCCGATCACACAGAGATCGCCGGGGCTGCTTTGCAGCCCTTTCGCGACACAAGGCCGCTCCTACAGGGCCATGCATGGCCGATTGCGGCGCCTGCCCGGCGGGTCTGCCGTCATGGCGCGGACTCGGTTATACTCGCGGGCTTTTCACCGAATTCGCACGAGAGCTGCCCGCCCATGGAAATCCAACCGATCCTGAACACCATCAAGGACCTCACCGAGCGTTCCCAGTCTATTCGGGGGTATCTTTGACTACGATCACAAGCATGATCGTCTGGTCGAAGTAAACCGCGAGCTGGAAGACGCCTCCGTCTGGAACAAGCCCGAGTACGCGCAGGCACTGGGCCGCGAGCGCGCCATGCTGGCGCAGGTCGTCGAGACCCTGGACAAACTGTCCAACGGCCTGGGCGACTGCAAGGACCTGCTCGACATGGCCGTCGAGGAAGGTGACGAAGGCGCCGTCAGCGATGTCGTGACCGAGCTGCAAGGGCTGGAGGAATCCCTCGCCCTGCTCGAGTTCCGTCGCATGTTCAGCGGTGAGATGGACCCGAACAACGCCTACCTGGACATCCAGGCCGGTTCCGGCGGTACCGAGGCCCAGGACTGGGCCAACATCCTGCTGCGCATGTACCTGCGCTGGGCCGACAAGCGCGGTTTCGATGCCACCATCATCGAGCTGTCCGAAGGTGAAGTCGCCGGCATCAAGGGCGCCACCGTGCACATCAAGGGCGAGTATGCCTTCGGCTGGCTGCGCACCGAGATCGGCGTGCACCGCCTGGTGCGCAAGAGCCCGTTCGACTCCGGCGCCCGTCGCCACACCTCGTTCTCGGCGGTATTCGTCTCGCCCGAGATCGACGACAAGGTCGAGATCGAGATCAACCCGTCCGACCTGCGCATCGATACCTACCGCTCCTCCGGCGCCGGTGGCCAGCACGTCAACACCACCGACTCGGCGGTGCGTATCACCCACGTGCCGACCAACACCGTGGTGGCCTGCCAGAACGAACGTTCCCAGCACGCCAACAAGGACACCGCCATGAAAATGCTGCGGGCCAAGTTGTACGAGCTGGAAATGCAGAAACGCAACGCCGCCTCGCAGGCCCTGGAAGACAGCAAGTCGGACATCGGCTGGGGTCACCAGATCCGCTCCTATGTACTCGATGACTCGCGTATCAAGGACCTGCGTACCGGCGTAGAGCGCAGCGACTGCCAGAAGGTGCTCGACGGCGACCTCGACGAGTACCTGGAAGCGAGCCTCAAGCAGGGGCTGTAAGCATCCAAGCGGCGGCAAACCCGTGGGAGCGGGCTTGCCCCGCGATCCCTCACCCGCGTGAGGCAACGAATACCTGATGGAAAGAATGACGACATGAGCGACCTCAAGACCGAATCGCAAGACCTGCAACAGGAAGAAAACGCCCTGATCGCGCTGCGCAAGGAAAAGCTTGCCGCCGAGCGCGCCAAGGGCAACGCCTTCCCCAACGACTTCCGTCGCGACAGCTACTGCAACGACCTGCAGAAACAGTACGCGGACAAGACCAAGGAAGAGCTGGAAGCAGCCGCGATCCCGGTCAAGGTGGCTGGCCGCATCATGCTCAACCGTGGCTCGTTCATGGTTATCCAGGACATGACCGGTCGCATCCAGGTCTACGTCAACCGCAAGACCCTGTCCGAAGACACCCTGGCCGCGGTCAAGACCTGGGACCTGGGCGACATCATCAGCGCCGAAGGCACCTTGGCCCGTTCCGGCAAGGGCGACCTGTACGTCGAAATGACCAACGTGCGCCTGCTGACCAAGTCGCTGCGCCCGCTGCCGGACAAGCACCACGGCCTGACCGACACCGAGCAGCGCTATCGCCAGCGCTACGTCGACCTGATGGTCAACGAGGAAACCCGCCACACCTTCCGTGTGCGCTCGCAGGTGATCTCGCACATCCGCAAGTTCCTCATCGAGCGTGACTTCCTCGAAGTCGAAACGCCGATGCTGCAGACCATCCCCGGCGGCGCCGCGGCCAAGCCGTTCGAAACCCACCACAACGCGCTGGACATGGCCATGTTCCTGCGTATCGCCCCGGAGCTGTACCTCAAGCGCCTGGTGGTCGGTGGTTTCGAGAAAGTCTTCGAGATCAACCGCAACTTCCGTAACGAAGGCGTTTCGACCCGGCACAACCCCGAGTTCACCATGCTCGAGTTCTACCAGGCCTACGCCGACTACAACGACAACATGGACCTCACCGAAGAGCTGTTCCGCGAGCTGGCGCAGCTGGTGCTGGGCACTACCGACGTGCCTTACGGCGACAAGGTGTTCCACTTCGGCGAGCCGTTCGTGCGCCTGTCGGTGTTCGACTCGATCCTCAAGTACAACCCTGAGCTGACCGCTGCCGACCTGCAGGATGTCGACCGCGCCCGCGACATCGCCAAGAAGGCCGGTGCCAAGGTGCTGGGCCACGAGGGCCTGGGCAAGCTGCAGGTGATGATTTTCGAAGAGCTGGTGGAGCACAAGCTGGAGCAGCCGCACTTCATCACCGAGTACCCGTTCGAAGTGTCGCCACTGGCCCGTCGCAACGACGACAACCCATCCGTGACCGACCGCTTCGAGCTGTTCATCGGTGGCCGCGAGATCGCCAACGCCTACTCCGAGCTCAACGACGCCGAAGACCAGGCCGAGCGCTTCCTGGCCCAGGTGGCCGAGAAAGACGCCGGTGACGACGAAGCCATGCACTACGATGCAGACTTCGTTCGCGCCCTGGAGTACGGCATGCCGCCGACCGCTGGTGAAGGCATCGGTATCGACCGCCTGGTCATGCTGCTGACCAACTCGCCGTCGATCCGCGACGTGATCCTGTTCCCGCACATGCGTCCGCAGGCCTGAGTGTCCTGAACAAGCCGCCTTTCGAGGCGGCTTTTTCATGCCTGAAGCTTTATGTCGTCAGTGCCGGCCTCTTCGCGGGGCAAGCCCGCTCCCACCACCACAACCCTCAGGCCCAGTGGTGTAACGTGGGAGCGAGCTTGCCCCGCGATGAGGCCGGTACAGGCAACCCATTGTTCATGAGGTAAACCAGAGTGACTCCCGCAATGGCCCCACAAGGCGCCGCCGGCATCGCCACCGCCGTCGCCGAAAGCGTGCAGTACCAAGGGCGCAAGACCGCCCGCCAGGGCAGCGAGCAGCGCCGCCAGCAGATCCTCGACGCCGCCATGCGCATCGTCGTGCGCGACGGTGTGCGCGGTGTGCGTCACCGTGCCGTGGCCGCCGAGGCCGGCGTGCCGCTGTCGGCCACCACTTACTACTTCAAGGACATCCAGGACCTGCTGGCCGATACCTTCGCCCAGTACGTCGAGCGCAGCGCCGCCTATATGGCCAAGCTCTGGGCCAACACCGAAGGCGTGCTGCGCCAGTTGCTCGCCCAGGGCGATGGCAGCCCGCAGGCGCGGGCGCGCCTGGCCGACGAGGTGGCGCGCATGACCGCCGACTACGTGACCCGCCAACTGCACAACCGTCGCGACTTCCTCATGGCCGAGCAGGCCTTCCGCCAGGAAGCGCTGCTGTGCCCGCGCCTGGCCGAACTGGTGTGCGCCCATGAGCAGATCCTGCTGCACGGCGCGCGGCAGATGCTCCAGGTGGTCGGCTCGCGCCAGCCTGAGCAGGATGCGCAGATGTTGACGGCGATAATCGAGCAGATGGAATATCAGGGCCTGCTCAAGGACGCGAATGCGCAGGCCGATGAGCAGATGCTCGCTATCCTTGTCCGATACCTGCAGATGGTGCTGGCTTCGGCTTGAGCTGCGCACGAATTCTCAAGGAGAACCCGATGAAAGCCTGGCGTGTGGTGTTGTTGACCTTGTCATTCCTCTTGCTGGGCGGTTGTCTGGTGGCCTTCCATGAACCGCTGCCGAGCAATCAGGCAGCGCCCAAGGCCCTGCTCGGCAAGTGGAGCAGCAAGGACGCCTGGGGTGAGTCACTGAAACTCACGATCAGCCGCAGCGGCGGCGATGCCTACAAGGCGGTGGCGACCGCCAAGGGCAAGGCCCCTGAAGAGTACGTGTTCACGGTGTCGCGCCATGGCAACCGCTGGTACATGTCGGCCGGTGTGCCCAAGCGGCTGGGGGGCAACTTCCTGATTGGCGGATTCGATATCGTCGAAGGCAAGGAACTGGTGGTCTACAACCTCGATGTCGAGCAGGTGCAGCAGGCCGTCGACAAGAAGGAACTGAGTGGGCGAAGCATCGAAGTCCCCGAAGAGAATGGCGAGGGTGTGTTGATCGACAGCCCGTCGGCGCGTGTGCTGGCGTACCTGGACGATCCGGCCAACTCCGACCTGTTCGTCGAGGTGGCGCGCTTTCAGCGCTCCGGCAAATAGAGCTACCGTACCGGCCTGTCGCGAACCCGTGGGAGCGGGCTTGCCCCGCGATAGGCTCGACAAAGGAGTCCTCAGGTGGACGAGTACCAGCAGACCATACGTACGTTGTCCGACCGCATCGTGGCCGCGCAAACCCCCATTCGCGTGCTCGATGCGGTGAAATGGGACGACGGCATCCGCCAGGGTTTCCTCAAGGCCAAGGGCAAGGAACCACCCGCGGTGGACCGTGCCTACTACCAGAGCCGGCCCTTGTCGTTCGATTCCAGCGCGGTAAAGGCCGAGTTCCAGAACATCGAGCGTGACATCACCCGCCAGCTTGGCCAGTTCAACCCGGTCGGGCAGATCATGCGACGCATGTGCAAGGAATACCGCATGGTGGTGCGCATGCTCGAAGCGCGCGGCACCGAGGACTTCGGGCTGATTTCCCAGGAGCTGTACGGCGCGGCCTCCGACGCTTTCCATGCCGGTGACCCGACCCTCGCCGACCTGGGGCTGATGCTCTCGGATTACCTGAACAACATTGACGGCCGTGGCGATCTCAAGGACGAGCCGAAGAACCTCACGGCGAAGGAGGCGGTGGAGATCCTCCAGCGCCGCCTGAACAAGGTGTTCGGCGAGGCCGAGGAAACCATTCGCGTATTCGAGTCGGACGGCATCGTCGCCGACGCGGCGGCCGGCGCCGACTATATCAAGGTGCGCGCCGACGCCATGTTCAACAACCGCGACGTGCGCGCCCTGGAGGTCCACGAAGGCCTGGTGCATGTCGGCACCACCCTCAATGGCCTGAACCAGCCGATCTGCACCTTCCTGGCCAAGGGCCCACCCTCGTCCACGGTGACCCAGGAGGGCCTGGCCATCCTGATGGAAGTGATCGCCTTCGCCTCCTACCCCAGCCGCCTGCGCAAGCTCACCAACCGCACCCGGGCCATCCACATGGTCGAGGAGGGCGCGGACTTCATGCAGGTATACGAGTTCTTCCGTGGCCAGGGCTTCGAGATGGGGCAGAGCTACAGCAACGCCAGCCGGGTGTTCCGCGGCTCGGTACCCAATGGCCTGCCATTCACCAAGGACTTGTCCTACCTCAAGGGCTTCATCATGGTTTACAACTACATTCAGTTGGCCGTGAAGAAGGGCAAGCTGGAGCAGATCCCGTTGCTGTTCTGCGGCAAGACCACCCTGGAAGACATGCGCACCTTGCGCCAGCTGGTCGAAGAAGGGCTGGTGGAGCCACCCAAGTACCTCCCGGAGCAGTTCCGCGACCTCAACGCGCTGTCGGCCTGGATGTGCTTCTCCAACTTCCTCAACCACTTGAGCCTGGACCGCATTGAAGCCGACTACGCGAACATTCTCTGACGCCTGCCGTCACCTCGCCTTCGGCCTCGGGCTGCTGCTGTTGAGTGGCTGCAGCAGCCTGCTGTTCTACCCCGAGCGCGGTCAGCCGTTCACCCCCGAGCGGGCCAAGCTCGACTACCGCGATGTCACTCTGACCACCGCTGACGGCGTTCGCCTGCACGGCTGGTGGCTGCCGGCCAAGGCCGGTGTCGAGGTCAAGGGCACGGTGCTGCACCTGCATGGCAACGGCGGCAACCTGGCGGGCCACCTGGGTGGCAGCTACTGGCTGCCGGAGCAGGGCTACCAGGTGCTGATGATCGACTACCGAGGCTATGGCCTGTCCCAGGGCAAGGCCAGCTTGCCTGAGGTCTATGAAGACATCGCGGCGGCCATGGCCTGGCTGGAGCGTGCGCCCGAGGTGCAGGGCAAGCCATTGGTGCTGCTGGGCCAGAGCCTCGGCGGCGCCATGGCCATCCATTACCTGGCGGCGCACCCGCAGCAGCGCGAGCGCTTCGAGGCGCTGGTGTTCGACGGTGTGCCGGCCAGTTACCGGGCGGTGGGTCGCTATGCCCTCGGTACCTCGTGGATGACCTGGCCGCTGCAGGTGCCGCTGTCGTGGCTGGTACCCGACGGCGACAGCGCGATCCGCTCCATCGAACAGCTGGCCAGCCCGCCCAAGCTGTTCTTCCACAGCATCGATGACAGGCTGGTGCCCTTGGACAACGGCATTCGCCTGTACCAGCACGCACCGCCCCCGCGGGTGCTGCAATTGACCCGCGGCGGCCATGTGCAGACCTTCGCCGACCCGACCTGGCGCCAGGTGATGCTGCGTTTTCTGGACGACCCCGCGCATTTCAACGGCCTGCGCCGCCTGGCCGAAGTACCCAACTACCCTGACGAGAAGAACAAGCAATGAGTGAAGAACGCAACGCCATCCCGCTGATCCTGACCGGCGTCGGCAGCATCATCGTGACGGTGGGGGCCCTCTGGTATTACGGCTACCTGCATTTCGCCAAGCCTGAAGATGCCCTGTTGCTGCAGGACTTCACCATGCTCAAGACCATTCCAGGCGAGGACTACAAGGTCTCGCTGGATCCGGCGCCGCAGGTGGCGCAATGCCTGGATGGCGTGCTGGTGCTGTTCGATACCCAGCAGAAGGGCCTGACCGGTGTGCTGGTGGACAACCGCAAGCGCGCGGTGCGCTGCATGGGCGAGGAAACGCCGCAAAAAGTGCAGTGAGTGGTTGAGCCCATCATTCATGTCAGATCGGGCGGGGGCATGCTCGCGTTATTGAGGCACTACTGCAATCGCGATTGCGCGGTCTTGTAGATGTCGCCTCGCTCCCGCTTGCCAATTGCAATAACCAGCACCACCACTTGCTCGTCGATGACTCTGTAAACGAGACGGTAACCCGCTGACTTCAGTTTGATTTTGTAGCAGTCCGGCATCCCGGAGAGCTTATCCTTCTCGACCCTGGGGTTCTTCAGGCGCTCTTTGAGTTTGTTGACCAACTGAGACTGGAACTGTTCGGGGAGCTTGAACAGCTCCTTGTATGCCCGGGCGGTAAAATCAAGCTTGTAGGTCTTTTCCTTTTCCCACTTCTGCGATGAGCTCATCGATGTCCACTCTGATAGTGGGGTCACCCATTCGCTGGCGCACAAGCTCTGCCAGTTGCATGTCATCAATCAGGTCCATCATCGCCTCGTAGCGCTCCGGCGGTACTGCGTAGAAGGCAGGCTCGTTCCGATTGAGGATCACCACGGTTTCACCGTGCGCTTCGCGAATAGTGCCCATTGGGTCTTTCTTGAGGTCGGTGATGGATGCTGCCAGATCGGCGAGGACGTGGAAGGTCATAGTTGTATCAACCCATTTGTCTTGAAGGATGGTTGAGTGATTCTAGTGCTTTGGAAGGTGTCTTTAAAGGTGCTTTTGACCAAAGGCCAAGCATGAAAAAACCCGCCATCAGGCGGGTTTTTTCATTCAGCCAGCAGTCCTCACTGGACTTGGCTCACCGCACGCGGCATTACCGGCTGGTTATCGTTGGAGATGGTCACCTCAACCCGACGGTTCTGCGCACGGCCTGAGTTGCTGCCGTTATCGGCCACCGGATACTCCTTGCCGTAGCCCTGGGCGACGATGCGCGCTGGGTCCACCCCGGCACGTACCAGCGCCATGCGCACGGCACCGGCGCGGCGCTCGGACAGGCTCTGGTTGTAGTTGGCCGAGCCGACGCTGTCGGTATAGCCCTCGACGATCACCTTGCGCTCCGGGTTCTCCTGGAGGAACTGCGCCAGTTTGGTGACGTTGGGGTAGGCGCTGCTCTTGAGTTCGGCCTTGTTGAAGTCGAACAGCACGTCGCCGAAGGTCACCAGCGTGCCGCGGTCGGTCTGCTTGGCGTTGAGGCTGTCCTGCAGCTTCTTGATCTGCGCGTCACGGGCATCGAGCTTGGCCTGGGCGCGTTGCGCGGCGGAGTTCTTCAGCTCGGCCTCGGCCGTGCGCAGGGTGATGGTCTGCTTGGCCACTTCGACGCGCTGGTTGGTGAGGTAGGCGAGCTGGTCGACCTTCTTGCTGTCCTCACGCTCCATATAGGCCTTGTCGGCCTTGTTCAGCCAGTCCTGGGCGTCCTTGGTTTCGAGGGCGGCCACCTTGCTCGACTGTGGATCGCTCTGCAGTACCGAGAAGTTGGTGCGGGCCGATTCGAGGTTGGCGTTCGGGTCGTGGGAGCAGGCGGCAAGGCCGACACTCAGGGCCAGCAGGGCGGGAATCATGACGTAGTTGCGCATAGTGTTCATCCTTTGATCGTTAGCGAAGGCTCGGGGGCGCAGCAGGCCTATTCGGCGCTGCGCAGGCCTTCTTCACGTACGTCCTGGACACCCTGGCGGGCATCCTGCACAGCCTTCTGGGCCTTGGCGGCCTGGGCCTTGCGTTCAGCGACACGGGCATCCCATTCGGCCTGTTCGGCGAGCATGCGGGCCTGGTCGTACTGCTTGTCGTGCATGGCAATCTCGGCCTGCTTGAACTTGTCCTGGGCCGCTTTCATTTCCACTGCCGCGAACTCGGTACCGCCGGCACTGACCGCAGCATTCACTGCCGACTGGCTGACGGCATACTGCTCGGTGGGCGGCTTGCCGGCGCAACCGGCCAGTACCAGGCTGCCGCCCAGGGCCAGTGCGGCCAGCTTCAGCCCGCGCAGGTGAGTGGTGGAGGGTTTTGCAATGCGGGTCTTCATGGTGGTCAACTCCATTGGGTCACTCCTGTTAACGACGATGTCCGCGACCGGTCCATCGTTGTTCCCCAGCCAAGGCGTGCGCTGCAACGCCCGTGTTTGCAGGGTTTTGCCGTGATGGCTACTGGCTGTGACCGAGGCGTTTTTTGGATAGTTCAGAAAAATTGCTGTGCTAACGATGTTTTTTTCTGACTGATTGGTCAGCGCGAAAAGTGCGGAACTTTGCGCTGCCGGGGAGGTATGCGGGCCTTATGGAACAAGGCCCGCAGGTAGGGGAGGGCTAGTGGCGTTCGTTTTTACCTGGGCTGCCGAGTGCAGCCAGATGACGGCGCGAAAGCGCAAGGAATCGAGGTGTCGGGCCTATGTCCTCGTACAGCGGATCCCCTTCCTCATCGGTGGCGATCACCTGCCGGCCCTTGATGTACGGGAAGCTGGCTTCGAGCTCCTCGAGCGCGGCGGCGACCAGTTCGCCAAGCAGCGCTTCAGGGCTGCGCTTGGGGTACATCTCGGTCAGCGCGGCCAGGCGCGCTTCAGCTTCCATGTCCAGGTGCAGGACATGCCCGGTGGGGCTCAGGCGTCCGGCGGCATTCTGTTCCCAGTGCTGGGCGAGTTCGCGGATTTTCATGATGACCTCTGTCAAAGCCTCGAAAGTGGCATTGCTTCGGATGACCACTCTTCACTTTAGTTGCTTTGCCCGCGCCCGGCTTGCCAGGCGCGGCCTGGAGTCGGCACTCTTGGGGCTTGCTGTTTCCTGGAGTGGAGAGGCCCGATGAGCGATATCGATCTGCGTTTGCGCGAGGATGTGCATCTTTTGGGGGAGCTGCTTGGCGAGACCATCCGCCAGCAGCATGGCGAGGCGTTCCTGCAGAAAATCGAGGACATCCGCCACAGCGCCAAGGCCGACCGGCTCGTGGAGGGTGAAAAGCTCAGCTCGACCCTGGGCGACCTGGCCGAGGAGGACCTGCTACCCGTGGCGCGGGCCTTCAACCAGTTCCTCAACCTGGCCAACATCGCCGAGCAGTACCAGTTGATTCGCCGTCGCGATGCCGACCAGCCGCAGCCTTTCGAGGCGCAGGTACTGCCCGAACTGCTGGCCCGGCTCAAGTCGGCCGGGCATAGCGACGATGCACTGGCCCGGCAGTTGGCCAAGCTCGATATCCAGCTGGTGCTCACCGCCCACCCCACCGAGGTGGCCCGCCGTACCCTGATTCAGAAATACGACGCCATCGCCGCGCAACTGGCAGCCCAGGACCACCGCGACCTGAGCCCCGACGAGCGCGGGCAGGTACGCGAGCGCCTGCGCCGGCTGATCGCCGAGGCCTGGCACACCGAGGAGATCCGCCGCACCCGCCCCACGCCGGTGGACGAAGCCAAATGGGGCTTCGCGGTGATCGAGCATTCACTGTGGCAGGCCATCCCCGGCCACCTGCGCAAGGTCGATGCGGCGCTGTTCCAGGCCACCGGCCTGCGCCTGCCGCTGGAGAGTGCACCGATCCGCTTCGCCTCGTGGATGGGGGGCGACCGTGACGGCAACCCCAATGTCACCGCCAGCGTGACCCGCGAAGTGCTGCTGCTGGCACGCTGGATGGCCGCCGACCTGTTCCTGCGCGATATCGAAAACCTGGCCGCCGAGTTGTCGATGCAGCAGGCCAGCGCGGCCCTGCGCGAACAGGTCGGTGACAGCGCCGAGCCTTACCGCGCGGTGCTCAAGCAACTGCGTGACCGCCTGCGCGCCACCCGTACCTGGGCCCAGGCGTCCTTGGCGGCTGCACAACCGGCCAGCGCTGCCGTGCTGGTCGACAACCGCGACCTGATCGCGCCACTGGAGCTGTGCTTCCAGTCGCTGCATGAGTGCGGCATGGGCGTGATTGCCGACGGGCCGTTGCTCGACTGCCTGCGCCGGGCAGTGACGTTCGGCCTGTTCCTGGTGCGCCTGGACGTGCGCCAGGATGCCGCCCGCCACCGCGATGCGCTGAGCGAAATCACCGATTACCTGGGGCTCGGGCGCTACGCCGAATGGGACGAAGCGCGGCGCATCGAGTTCCTCCAGGCTGAGCTGAAAAATCGCCGCCCGTTGCTGCCCGGGCACTTCAAGCCCCAGGCCGATACCGCCGAAGTGCTTGCCACCTGCCGCGAGATCGCCGCTGCGCCTGCTGCCTCGCTGGGCTCCTATGTGATCTCCATGGCCGGCGCGGCCTCCGATGTGCTGGCGGTGCAACTGCTGCTCAAGGAAGCCGGGCTGACCCGGCTGATGCGTGTGGTGCCGTTGTTCGAGACCCTCGCCGACCTGGACAACGCCGGGCCGGTGATGGAGCGTCTGCTCGGACTGCCGGGCTACCGCGCCGGCTTGCATGGGCCGCAGGAAGTGATGATCGGCTACTCCGACTCGGCCAAGGACGCCGGCACCACGGCGGCGGCCTGGGCGCAGTACCGCGCCCAGGAACAGTTGGTGCGCATCTGCCGCGAACACCAGGTCGAACTGCTGCTGTTCCATGGCCGCGGCGGTACGGTCGGGCGCGGTGGCGGCCCGGCCCATGCTGCCATCCTGTCGCAGCCGCCGGGGTCGGTGGGCGGGCGCTTCCGGACCACCGAGCAGGGCGAGATGATCCGCTTCAAGTTCGGCCTGCCGGGGATCGCCGAGCAGAACCTCAACCTCTACCTGGCCGCGGTACTGGAGGCGACCCTGCTGCCGCCCCCACCGCCGCAACCGGCCTGGCGCGCGCTGATGGACCAGTTGGCCGCCGACGGGGTCAAGGCTTACCGCGGCGTCGTGCGGGAGAACCCCGACTTTGTCGAGTACTTCCGCCAGTCCACTCCGGAGCAGGAACTTGGCCGCCTGCCGCTGGGCAGCCGCCCGGCCAAGCGGCGTGCCGGGGGTATCGAGAGCTTGCGGGCGATTCCCTGGATTTTCGGCTGGACCCAGACCCGTCTCATGCTGCCGGCCTGGCTCGGCTGGGAAACGGCGCTGAACAATGCCCTGGCCCGTGGCCAGGGCGAGCTGCTGGCGCAGATGCGCGAGCAATGGCCGTTCTTCCGCACCCGCATCGACATGCTCGAAATGGTGCTGGCCAAGGCCGATGCGCAGATCGCCGAGGCCTACGACCAACGTCTAGTGCAACCGCAGCTGCTGCCATTGGGTGCGCACCTGCGCGACCTATTGTCGCAGTCGTGCCAGGTGGTGCTGGGCCTGACCGGGCAGTCGGTGCTACTGGCGCACAGCCCCGAAACCCTGGAATTCATCCGTCTGCGCAACACCTACCTCGACCCCTTGCATCGCCTTCAGGCCGAGCTGCTGGCCCGCTCGCGCAACCGCGAAGCCGCTCTGGACAGCCCGTTGGAGCAGGCTCTGCTGGTCACCGTGGCGGGCATCGCGGCCGGTTTGCGCAATACCGGTTGAGGCGCTCAACCCGTGCCTGCGGTCGGCAAGCCAGCGGCTGCCGACCGTGAACACGAGGGCTGGTTGCGCTGGGCGCAACCGGGGCCCTGCTGGGCTGCGACGGACACTTTGCTGCCCGGTTGGGACGCTTGTCGGGGGGGCGGGGGCTGTGTATCTTGAGCAGCCTTTGGACCGATTTTGCGGTCTCGACCGATTTTCCGGAGTTGGCCTTGTGCGCCGAATCCGTTGATTTGCATAGAAAAATATGAGGAGCACAAGATGCGTGTAATTCTGCTGGGAGCTCCCGGGGCCGGTAAAGGTACTCAGGCAAAGTTCATCACCGAGAAGTTCGGTATTCCCCAGATCTCCACCGGCGACATGCTGCGTGCTGCCGTCAAGGCCGGCACCCCGCTGGGCCTGGAACTGAAGAAAGTCATGGATGCCGGCCAACTGGTCTCCGACGAGCTGATCATCAGCTTGGTCAAGGAGCGCATCGCCCAGCCGGACTGCGCCAACGGCTGCCTGTTCGACGGTTTCCCGCGCACCATCCCGCAAGCTGAAGCCATGGTCGCCGCCGGTGTCGACATCGACGCCGTGGTCGAAATCGCCGTGGACGACGAAGAGATCGTCGGCCGCATGGCAGGCCGCCGCGTACACCTGGCCTCGGGCCGCACCTACCACATTCAGTACAACCCGCCGAAAGTGGAAGGCAAGGACGACGTCACCGGCGAAGACCTGATCCAGCGCGACGACGACAAGGAAGAAACCGTGCGTCATCGCCTGTCGGTCTACCACAGCCAGACCAAGCCGCTGGTGGACTTCTACCAGAAGTTGTCGGCCGCCAACGCCGGCAAGCCGAAGTACAGCCATATCGAAGGCGTCGGCTCGGTCGAGTCGATCACCGCCAAGGTGCTGGCAGCCCTGAGCTGATTCAGCACCGTGCGTCACGACGGCCCGCTTGCGGGCCGTTGTCGTTTATACTGCCGCTCTTTTTCCCCTGTCCCTTGGAAACCGCGTTCGATGACCACCTTGCTGGCCCTGGATACCGCCACCGAAGCCTGTTCCGTCGCCCTGCTGCATGACGGCAAGGTGACCAGCCATTACGAGGTGATCCCGCGCCTGCACGCGCAGAAGCTGCTGCCGATGATCAAGCAGTTGCTGGCCGATACCGGCGTGGCGCTGAGCGCCGTGGATGCCATCGCCTTTGGCCGGGGCCCGGGCGCCTTTACCGGCGTGCGGATCGCCATCGGTGTGGTCCAAGGCCTGGCCTTCGCCCTGCAGCGCCCGGTGTTGCCGATCTCCAACCTGGCCGCGCTGGCCCAGGGCGCGTTGCGCGAGCATGGTGTGCAGCAGGTCGCCGCCTCCATCGATGCGCGCATGGACGAGGTGTATTGGGGTTGCTATCGGGCGGAGCAGGGCGAGATGCGCCTGGTCGGCCAGGAAGTGGTGGTGGCGCCCGAGCGCGTCAGCTTGCCTGAAGGCCTGGCTGGCGAGTGGTTCGGTGCCGGTACTGGCTGGAGCCTGGCCGAGCGTTTGGCGGTGCAGGCCACTGCCAGCGATGCCGCTGCACTGCCCAATGCCCTGGATATCCTCACCCTGGCCACCCATGCCTGGGCCCGTGGCGAAGCGGTCGCCGCCGAGCAGGCGCAACCGGTATATCTGCGCGATAATGTCGCTACGCCCAAGGCACGCTGAGGTCGTTCGTCGGCTATCGCCGTTCACGATAAAACCTTTTGCGCGAACTGTGGTCCAGTTATCGTTCGGGCATTAGCGATGGATCTCTGATGCTGCTAAATTGCCATCATTGATCCTGAGTGCCACGCCATGCGTATCGACGGCTTCTCCTCGCAGAGTTACCCCATCAAGCGCCCGCCGCGCAAAGCGCCGGTGCGTGACGAAGCGATCGACGACGCCGAGATCATCGAAGAGCCCGAACAACAAGCCAGCCGCGCCAGCCGTCGCAGCGGCAACCTGCCGGCCCGCCAGCAGGACCTGATCTTCCCCCGCGCCCGTGACCGGCGTACCTCCACGGCACTGGCCAGCTACCTGACCACCGCTGGCTTCACCGACTGGGATATGGAAGTGCTGGGGCTGGACCTGTACATTTGACGGATGATTCCGTCCCCCCAGCCCTACTTTCTCGGTTGTCCCTCCTGGAGCGAAAACGCCTGGCGTGAGTATCTCTATCCCGCCGATGCCCGCACCGCTGAGTTCCTCGGTTTGTACAGCCAGGTATTCAATGCCGTGGAAGGCAACACCACCTTCTATGCCCGGCCAGCGCCTGCGACGGTAGAGCGCTGGGCGCAGATCATGCCGGCGGGCTTTCGCTTCACGGCCAAGTTTCCGGGCGATGTCAGCCATGCCGGGGATCTGCGCGCACAACTTGATTCGGCGATCGACTTCACGCGTTTGATGGCGCCGTTGGGGGAGCGCGTGTCCCCATACTGGCTGCAGTTGCCGGCACAGTTCGGGCCCTCGCGCATGGGTGAGCTGGCCTATTTTCTGGATGAAGTTGGCGTGCCGGTTGCCGTTGAGGTGCGCAACGATGCGTTCTTCGCCCGTGGAGACGAAGAACGCCTGCTCAATCGGCTGTTGCATGAGCGGGGTGTCGAGCGCATCTGCCTGGACCCGCGAGCTCTGTTCAGTTGCACATCCCGTGAGCCTGGTGTGCTGCATGCGCAGTCCAAGAAGCCCAAGGTGCCGCCGCGCCCGTGTGCGTTCAGCCAGCATCCGCAGGTGCGCTTTATCGGCCACCCTGAGCTTGCGGCCAACGAAACATTCCTTACCCCCTGGGTCGACAAAGTGGCGGCGTGGATCGAAGAGGGCCGTAGCCCCTATGTGTTTCTGCACACCGCCGACAACCGCATGGCGGCAGCGCTTGCCCAGCATTTCCACCAGCGCCTGATGGCACGCCTGCCCGGGCTGGCCGCGTTGCCGGAATTGCCACGCGCGCCCGAGGTCGAACAGCTAGGGCTACTCTGACGACACTCTCTTCATCTGCCGGAGGTTGAACCATGGATGTGCAAACCCTGCGAGCCGAAGCCTTCAAGGCGCTGCATGAGCGCGATGGCGCATTCGTCATTCCCAATCCATGGGATGCAGGCTCGGCCAGGATGCTGGCGGCCCTTGGCTTCGAGGCATTGGCCACCACCAGTGCGGGACTGGCGTTCAGCCTGGGGCGCCCGGATGCCGAAGGCGCCCTGAGCCTCGAGGAAACCCTGGCCAATGCCCAGGCCATCGTGGATGCCACGCCGCTGCCGGTGGCGGCAGACCTGGAAAACGGCTTTGGCGATTTGCCCGAGGACTGTGCGCAGACGATCCTGCGCGCTGCCGCAACCGGCCTGGTGGGCGGTTCGATCGAAGATGCCAGTGGCCGCAGCGAGGCGCCGATCTACGACTTCGACCTGTCCGTGGCACGCGTGCGCGCAGCCGTGGAAGCCACTCGTCAACTGCCATTTCCGTTCACGCTTTGCGCCCGTGCCGAGAACCTGCTGCACGGCAAGCTGGACCTGGACGACACCATTCGGCGCCTGCAGGCCTATGCCGACGCCGGTGCCGATGTGTTGTATGCGCCTGGGCTGCGCAGCGTCGATGAGATTCGCGCGGTGGTGCAGGCCGTGGCGCCCAAGCCGGTAAACGTGCTGATGGGCATGCCGGGGGTGCCGCTTGGCGTCAACCAGTTGCAGGACCTGGGCGTGAGGCGCATCAGTGTCGGTTCGTCGCTGGCTCGCGCCGCACTGGGTGCCTTCCAGCGCGCAGCGTTGGAAATCCGCGACCAGGGCACGTTCGGCTATGGCGATCAGGCGATGCCATTTGCTCAGCTCAATGATCTGTTTCGCCGCTGAAAACCCGTGCAGTAGGGGATTGCAACGTAGCCCGGCACTCCCGGTGTCAGCCAGCTAGCCAGCGTTCTCAGGCGTACGCGCGGACGTTGTTCAACACCACTGGGCGGGCCCAATGGATGTCGAATTCCAGGTCGTTTTGCTGCTTGGCCAGGGTCGGTTCGTCGAATGGCTCTGGCGCCGGATCGAGCAGGTTCTTCTCGAGTTCGGCGATCGGCAGGAACAGTGGGCGAGGCGATGGCGCGGGGCCTGGCTCGGCAATCGGATGGCCCTGGCTCATGACCACCGGACGCAGCCAGCTGTTGCTGATGTCGAGGTCGCGCTGCTGGGTGATCAGCTCGGCGGTGCTGAAGGGTTCGGGCGCCGGTTCCAGCAGGTTGGCCTCGAGCTCCGCCTTGGGCAGGAACAGCGGCTCGGGAGGGATGATTTCGGTGTCATGCACCGGCAGGGCGCGCTGAGCATCGATCAAGGCCAAGGCCCTGGCGCCGCCGACAGGTTCGCCGCTTTCTTTGTCGTACTGCACCAGCGCCTGGCTGACGCTGTCGATTTCCCCTTGCGGCTGCTCGGCCATGGCCCGGGCGAAGAAGTCCTGCCACAGGTGGCTGACGCCGCCCAGTGCCTGGGAGTTCTGTCGACCGTAGTTGCCGACAGGCGACAGGTAGGTCAAGCCGATGGGGAGAGTGTCTGACATGGCAGTCGCGCGCGTTGTGCTCTGGCAGAATAGCGGATACTGCGTGTATCGGCTGAGGCCGGGGTTTCATTAATTAATTTCGAGTGCGGGATCCGATGGTAGAGCAAGAGCTGGGCACAGGTATCAGGATCGAGGCACTGGCCCCCGAATTCCAGGCGCAGGCGCTGGCATGGGCCGAACGCCTGGGCTTGCCGCTGGCCGACGAAGCGGCCGGGTTTGCCGTGCAGGTCGGTGCCGATGGCCTGCAGATCCAGCAACTGGGCCCACAGGCACCCGGCCCTGTGCGGGTGGATTTCGTCGAGGGCCAGGCGGCGCATCGGCGGCTGTTCGGTGGTGGCAACGGGCAGATGATCGCCAAGGCGGTGGGTATCGCCCAGGGCGTGCGGCCGCAGGTGCTCGATGCCACGGCGGGGTTGGGCAAGGATGCGTTCGTGCTGGCCAGCCTGGGCTGCCAGATGACCTTGATCGAGCGTCAGCCGTTGATCGCTGCGTTGCTGGAAGATGGCCTGGCGCGGGCGCGGGGGGATCTTGAGGTGGGGGCGATCGTCGAGCGCATGCGGCTCTTGACTGGCAATGCCATCGAGCGCATGCGCGGGTGGGAAGGGGAGGCGCCCCAGGTGATCTACCTTGATCCGATGTTCCCGCATCGGGACAAGAGCGCGTTGGTGAAGAAGGAAATGCGCGTGTTCCGGCCGTTGGTCGGTGATGACCTGGATGCGCCGGCGTTGCTCGAGGCGGCGTTGGCGCTGGCTTCGCACCGGGTGGTGGTCAAGCGGCCGCGCAAGGCGCCGATTATCGATGGGCCGAAGCCGAGCCATAGCCTTGAGGGGAAGTCGAGTCGGTACGACATTTACCCGAAGAAGGCTTTGAAAGCTTGAATTGAGTGTTCGCCGATAGATCTCATAGGCGCAGAAGATCTATCGGCGAACACCTGGTGGCCTTCACGCAAAACCCAAAGGCCCGGCCCCCATCACACCAAAACCCGCGAACTCGCCACCGCCACCACCGCCAGCCCAATCGCCAGATTGACCCCCACCATCCGCCGAATCCGCCCCAGAACCCCAGCCCCCGCCGCCCAATCCTCAGCCTGCACCGCCGTGCGCAATTCAGGCAGCAGCAACGACTGGATCCGCATGAACAACGCAAACATCACGATCCCGCCACCAATCATCACCTGAACATACCGCGGTGCCGTCTCGAACCCGGCAAAGCGCAGGTGAATCATGCCCACCCCGCTGATCGCCAGGATCGCCACCGCCAGCCAGACCCATCTGAAGAACCGCTGGAAAACTTCCACCCACAAACGCAGCCGCGCCGGCCCCTCCAGGGCTGCAACCGTGGCCGGGCGCAGGATCAGCCAGGCGAAGAACATACCGCCGACCCAGACCAGGGCAGCAAGGACATGCAGGGTGTAGGGCAGGGCAAAGGCGAGCATCCGGATCTCCATGCGGCACAAAGGGCAATAGCGGGGTATGATAGCCGGCCCATGCGAAACACTGAAAATATATCCAGCCCTCCGGGCGCCTGCAGACCATGATCAGCAACGAACTCAAAGCCACCATCCAGGGCGCCTACACGCGTTTCCTCGAAGCCAAAAGCCTCAAGCCACGCTATGGCCAGCGCCTGATGATCGCCGAAGTGGCCAAGGTGCTCGGCGACATCGCCTGCGACGACGAAGGGCGCCGTGCCGGCGAGCCCGCCGTGGTGGCGGTCGAGGCGGGTACCGGTACCGGCAAGACCGTCGCCTACGCCCTTGCCGCGATCCCGGCCGCCAAGGCCGCCGGCAAGCGCCTGGTGATCGCCACCGCGACCGTGGCGCTGCAGGAACAGATCGTGCTCAAGGACCTGCCCGACCTGATGCGCAACAGCGGGCTGAACTTCAGCTTCGCCCTGGCCAAGGGCCGTGGCCGCTACCTGTGCCTGTCCAAGCTCGACATCCTGCTGCAGGAGGGCCACGCCCAGTCGGCCACCGCCCAGCTGTTCGAAGAGGAAGGTTTCCACATCGAAGTCGACGAGCGCAGCCAGAAGCTGTTCAACAGCATGATCGAGAAGCTCGCCGGCAACCGTTGGGACGGTGATCGCGACAGCTGGTCGGAAGCCGTCGAGGACCAGGACTGGGCACGCCTGACCACCGACCACAGCCAGTGCACCGGCCGCCATTGCCCGAACTTCCAGCAGTGCGTGTTCTACAAGGCGCGCGAAGGCATGGGCAAGGTCGATGTGATCGTCACCAACCATGACATGGTCCTCGCCGACCTTGCGCTGGGCGGCGGCGCCGTACTGCCCGACCCGCGCGACACCATGTACGTGTTCGACGAAGGCCATCACCTGCCGGACAAGGCCATCGGCCATTTTGCCCACTATTCGCGCCTGCGTTCCACCGCCGACTGGCTGGAGCAGACGGCCAAGAACCTCACCAAACTGTTGGCCCAGCACCCGCTGCCGGGCGACCTGGGGCGCTACATCGAGCAGGTGCCCGAGCTGGCCCGCGAGGTGCGCACCCAGCAGCAGTTCATGTTCACCCTGTGCGAGCAGGTTGCGGACTTTCGCACCGGTGAAGACATGGAAGGCCGCGACCGCCCGCGCTACCGCTTCGAAGGTGGCGTGGTGCCCGAGCAGATCCGCGAAGTCGGCATTGAACTGAAAAAAGGCTTCGCTCGCCTGAATGACCTGTTCACCCGCCTGGCCGACCTGCTCAAGGAAGGCATGGACGGCGAGAACAATATCGGCATTGCCAGCCACCAGGCCGAGGAATGGTACCCGCTGTTCGGCAGCCTGGTGACCCGTGCCCAGGGTAACTGGGAACTGTGGACCGCGTTCACCGCCGAGGACCCGGAAGACAACCCGCCCATGGCGCGTTGGTTGACCCTGGCCGAAAGTGGCGCGCTGTTCGATATCGAGGTCAACGCCAGCCCGATTCTCGCCGCCGAGATGTTGCGAAAAAGCCTCTGGAACGTCGCCCATGGCGCCCTGGTGACGTCGGCGACCTTGACCGCGCTGGGCAAGTTCGATCGCTTTCGCATGCGCTCGGGGCTGCCGCGCGACGCGGTGCAGTGCGTGGTGCCCAGCCCGTTCGTGCATGGCGATGCCGGCCTGTTGCGGGTGCCCGACCTGGGCGCTGACCCGCGCGATGCCACGGCGCACACCGCATCGATCATCCGTGAGCTGCCGAACATTGTCGAAGGTGCACGGGGCGCGCTGGTGCTGTTCTCGTCGCGCAAACAGATGCAGGACGTGTTCGATGGCCTGGACCGCGACTGGCGCAAACTGGTGCTGATCCAGGGCAATCTGTCCAAGCAGGAAACCCTGAACAAGCACAAGGCGCGGGTCGACGATGGCCAGCACAGTGTGCTGTTCGGCCTGGCCAGTTTCGCCGAGGGTGTCGACCTGCCGGGCGCTTACTGCGAGCACGTGGTCATCGCCAAGATCCCGTTCTCGGTGCCGGATGACCCTGTCGAGGCCGCGTTGTCCGAATGGATCGAGGCCCGCGGCGGCAACCCGTTCATGGAAATCGCCGTGCCTGACGCTTCGCTCAAGCTGATCCAGGCCTGCGGGCGCCTGCTGCGGACCGAACAGGACCGCGGCGTCATCACCTTGCTCGACCGGCGCCTGGTCACCCAGCGTTACGGCAAGGCTATTCTCAATGCGCTGCCGCCATTCCGACGGGAGATCGGTTGACCGCCGGAGCAAGACGCGTTCCTTGTTGTCCATACTCGATCGCGAGCCCATGACGGGCTCGGAAGGAGAGCCACCGCCCTATGATCCGCCGTACCCTGCCTGTGATGTTCTCCTTGTTGTTCAGTGCGCCGTTGCTGGCCGGGCAACAGACACTGTTCAGCTTCGTGCGCCCCGCCGCAGTGGTCAGCGTGACCACCCAGGACGCTGCGATGCCGCAGTACAACGCGGAGCAGACCGCCGAAGGCGAGGTGTTGCGGCGGGTGGTATTCAATCCGGTGGCGCAACCGACCTTGCGCCTGGCACCGCCGAGTGGTGCCTGGGACTGGTCGGCCGGGCAGGCCCTGACACTGCGCCTGCAAAGTGGCATGGACTGGGCACTGACCGTCGACGTGGCGGTACAGAGCAGCGATGGGCGCACCCTCACCAGCCGTATCGACTTGCCGGCAGGGCCGGCGCAGACCGTGATGATTCCCCTCAAGGCCAGCTCGCCGCTCAGCCAGGGCATGCGTGCCGGCCCGCCGATGCCATGGGTCCATGAAGGCCAGCGCCTGCTGCTGAGCAGCAGTGCAGGGGAGGTGGACCTCAAGCAAGTCACCTCTGTCAGCCTGAGCATCCCCAGCCCCAAAGTCGCGCAAAGCCTGTTGATCGAGAAAGTCGGCCTGCAGGACGACGACCAGGCGTTCAAAGCCGCCTACGGCGAGCTGATCGACGGCTATGGCCAGTCCACCCGTGGGCGCTGGCCGGAAAAGATCGTCAGCGACGACCAGCTCAAGGCCGCCGACAGCCGCGAGCAGGGGCAACTGAAAAGCTGGCTGGGCGAGCGCGACAAGCTCGGCCTGGACGCCTATGGCGGCCTGCTGGCGGGGCCAGCCTTCGAGGCCAAGGGCTTCTTTCGTACGGAAAAACGCGACGGGCGCTGGTACCTGGTGACGCCCGACGGGCACCCGTTCTATTCCCTGGGCGTCAATGCCGTCGCCGCCGATGGCGGGCGTACTTACGTCGCCGGCCGCGAAAGCATGTTCAAGGCACTGCCGGCTGATGGCGAGGCGCTGGCGGCGTTCTATGGCGAAGGCAACAACGATGATGGCAACAGCTCGTCACAGGGGCGCCAGTTCAAGCAGGGGCGCTGGTTCGATTTCTATGCGGCCAACCTGCAGCGCACCTACGGCAAGCCCTGCGCGGCGTCGCCCGAACAGGCCTGCCCGCCACTGGCCCTGGACGTGCCGCGCTGGCAGGCACACAGCCTCGACCGCCTGCAAGCCTGGGGCTTCAATACCCTGGGCAACTGGAGCGACCCTGGCTTTGCCCAGGCCAAGCGCATGCCGTACACGCTGCCACTGTCGATCGTCGGCGACTACGCCAGCATCAGCACCGGCATGGATTGGTGGGGGCGCATGCCTGACCCGTTCGACCCGCGTTTCGCCATGGCCACCGAGCGCGCCGTGGCCATCGCCGCCCGTGATCACCGCGACGACCCGTGGCTGATCGGCTACTTCGCCGACAACGAACTGGCCTGGGCCGCACCAGGTGACGACCCGAAGGCCCGCTATGGGTTGGCCTACGGCACTCTGCGCCTGACCACCGATGTACCGGCCAAGCGCGCGTTCCTCAAGCAGCTGCGCGACAAGTACCGCAACCAGGAAGGGCTGTCGAAAGCCTGGGGCATCGAGCTGAAGGCCTGGGAGCTGATGGAAGACCCTGGCTTCGAGGCCCCGCTGCCAGACCCTGCGCACCCGGAAATCGAGCGTGACTACCAGTACTTCCAGCAGGTGTTCGCCCAGACCTACTTCAAGACCATTGCCGACTCTCTGAAGTGGCATGCCCCCAATCACCTGCTGCTGGGTGGCCGCTTCGCCGTGAGCACGCCGGAAGCGGTCAAGGCCTGCGCCGAGTTCTGCGACGTGCTCAGCTTCAACTTCTATACCCTCAAGCCCGAAGACGGCTATGACTTCGCCAGGCTGGCCGAGCTGGACAAGCCGGTGCTGGTCTCGGAGTTCCAGTTCGGCTCCCGCGACCGCGGCCCGTTCTGGCCCGGCCCGCTGGAAGTGGCCCGCGAGGAAGACCGTGGCCCGGCCTACGGCAACTTCCTCAAGGCGGCCCTGGCCCAGCCGATGATCGTCGGCGCCCATTGGTTCCAGTACCTCGACCAGCCGGCCAGCGGGCGTCTGCTGGATGGCGAAAACGGTCATCTGGGGCTGGTGGCCATCACCGATGTGGCCTATCCGGGCTTTGTCGAGGCGGTGCGCCGCAGCAACCTGCAAGCCGTTGGTCAGTTACGCAAGGCCCTCGACAAACCCGCGCAGTGACCGCCCTGCGCGCCTCGAATAACAGTTTTTCCTTACGACCACCCGGCCACATTCAGTAGGCAAAAGGGCCAACTACTGAAACAATGCACGCCTTTTTCAGCAAGGTCGTACGGAGAACAGGCGGGTGCAGATTCAGGGCCACTATGAGCTGAAGTTCGAGGCGGTGCGTGAAGCTTTCGCCGCGTTGTTCGAGGATCCCCAGGAGCGTGGTGCGGCACTGTGCATCCAGGTCGGCGGCGAGACCGTGGTCGATCTGTGGGCCGGCAGTGCCGACAAGGATGGCCGTGAGGCCTGGCACAGCGACACCATCGCCAACCTGTTTTCCTGCACCAAGACCTTCACCGCCGTCACCGCCCTGCAACTGGTGGGCGAGGGCAAGCTGGCACTGGATGCGCCGGTTGCGCGCTACTGGCCGGAATTCGCCCAGGCCGGCAAGGAGCAGGTCACCCTGCGCCAGCTGCTCAGCCACCGCGCCGGCCTGCCGGCCATCCGTGAACTGTTGCCGGCCGAGGCGCTGTACGACTGGCAGGCGATGGTCGACGCGCTGGCCGCCGAGGCCCCCTGGTGGACCCCAGGCACCGAGCATGGTTATGCCGCGATCACCTATGGCTGGCTGATCGGTGAGCTGATTCGCCGCGCCGATGGCCGTGGGCCGGGCGAGTCGATTGTGGCGCGCACCGCCAAACCGCTGGGCCTGGATTTCCATGTGGGCCTGGCGGACGAAGAATTCCACCGCGTGGCGCACATCGCCCGCGGCAAGGGCAACCCAGGGGATGCGGCGGCCCAGCGCCTGCTGCAGGTGACCATGCGCGAGCCCGAAGCACTGTCGACCCGCGCCTTTACCAACCCGCCGGCGATCCTCACCAGCACCAACAAGCCGGAATGGCGGCGCATGCAGCAACCGGCGGCCAATGGCCACGGCAACGCACGCAGCCTGGCGGGGTTCTACGCCGGCCTGCTCGATGGCAGCCTGCTGGAATCCGAACTGCTCGACGAGCTGACTCGCGAGCACAGCCTCGGCCAGGACCGCACCCTGCTGACCCAGACCCGCTTTGGCCTGGGCTGCATGCTTGACCAGCCCCAGGTGGCCAACGCCACCTTCGGCCTTGGCGCCCGGGCTTTCGGGCATCCGGGGGCCGGTGGCTCGGTCGGCTTTGCCGACCCCGAACACGACGTGGCCTTCGGCTTCGTCACCAATACGCTGGGTCCTTACGTGCTGATGGATCCGCGCGCGCAAAAACTGGTACGTGTGCTTGCCGGCTGCCTTTGATCGGGTGGCGCGGGTATTGCCCCGACCCTTTGACTATCCTCAGTGCCAACGCCTGAAAGGTGTGGGTAGAATTTCTTTCAATTTCATGGTGTATCACTGATGTCTTCACATAAAACCTTAGCACTTGCCCTGTGCCTGACCATGACTGGCTGCGCCAGCCACTCCCAGGACAGTTCGAAAGACGGCGGCTCGAGCTGGTGGCCGTTCGGTTCGGATAAGGTCGCCGACAAGGAAGTGAAAGCGGCCGTGACCGAAAACGTCGCCAAGGCCGACGCCAAGTCCGAGAGCGGCAGCCGCTGGTGGTGGCCATTCGGTGGCGACGAGAAAACCTCGCAAGCGGCGGCCGTGCCAAAGATCGACCAGAAGGCCACCCAGGCCTGGCTCGACCAGTACGAACCCAAGGTGCGCGAAGCCATCAAGGGCAGCAAGTTCGAGCTGGAGCGCCGTGAAGACGTGCTGGCGGTGACCATCCCGGTCGACGGCTCCTATAACCCGGACCGCCCGAACATGCTGCTGCCGGTGACCCTGAGCCCGATCACCCAGGTGGCCAAGGCCATTGAAACCGACAGCAAGACCGCCATCCTCATCCTCGGCCATGGCGATAGCAGTGGCGCCACCGCCGCCACCCAGAAGCTGAGCCTCGAGCGTGCCGCTTCGGTGTCGGCGATTTTCCGTCTCAGCGGCCTGCAACGTGATCGCCTGATGCTCAAGGGCATGGGCTCGGTCATGCCGCGCGCCGCCAACGACAGCGCCCCGGGCCGTGCCCTGAACCGCCGTGTCGAATTGCTGCTGACGCCCAAGGACACCATGGTCGCCCTGTTGGCCAAGTACCAGCAGGCCGCGCCTGCGCCGGCCGCCGCGCCGATGGTTGCGGTGCAGGACACCAAGGCCCCGGCCGCCAAGGCCGCAGCCGCCAAACCGGCCGCCAAGCCTGCGGCGAAAAAACCTGCCGCCAAAGCCAAGGCTCCGGCCAAGGCCACTACGGCTGCGAAAAAGAAAGCCGCACCGGCCAAACCTGCCGCGAAGAAGGCCAGCACCGACAAGAAAGTCGCCGCCAACAGCCCTGCGAAGACCAACTGATCGTCAAGGAAACGCAGCCATGACCCAATCCCTGGCCGATATGCGCCGCGACTACACCCGTGATGGCCTGGCCGAAGCCCAGGCGCCGGGTGAGCCGTTCGCGCTGTTCCACCAATGGTTCGCCGATGCGGTGAAGACCGAGCAGCTGCCGGTGGAAGCCAACGCCATGACCCTGGCCACTGTCGATGCCGACGGCCGCCCGCATTGCCGGGTGCTGTTGCTCAAGGCCCTCGATGCCCAGGGTTTCACCTTCTTCACCAACTACGAAAGCGCCAAGGGCCAGCACATCGCGGCCAGGCCATTTGCGGCCATGACCTTCTTCTGGCCGGCGCTGGAGCGTCAGGTGCGGATCGAGGGGCGGGTGGAAAAGGTCACGGCCAAGGAGTCGGACGATTACTATCAGGTGCGCCCGCTGGGCAGCCGCCTGGGGGCCTGGGCGTCGCCGCAGAGCCGGGTGATCGCTGATCGCGAGGAGCTGGAAGGGCTGGTCAAGGCCACCGAGGCGCGCTTCTCCGATACGCAACCCCATTGCCCCGAGCACTGGGGTGGCTATCGCTTGCTGCCAGAGCGCATCGAGTTCTGGCAGGGCCGCGCCAGCCGCTTGCATGATCGCCTGAACTATCGGCTGGTGGATGGCCAGTGGCAGCGTGAGCGCCTGGCACCTTAACCCTTGAACGCAGCGGCCTCGCGCTCCAGCCAGGCCGCCAGCGTTTTGCGTTTGATCTTTTCTGCCCGCGCCCGCTCCAGCAACTGGAGCATGAATGCCTGCTTCGCCGGATCCTGCCCGGCCAGCGAGAGCGCCAGGTCACGGTCCATCCAGCGCCTCATTCGCACATACAGCCAGCCGTGGAAGTACAGGCCGGCGACTGTCGTCACCACGACGATGAAGTAATCCATGGCTATTCTTGGTCCAACCTGAGTGTCCCGTGCACAGCCGATGGTGGCTGTACCTGAGCTGAATGGGAACAAATTTATAACGTTTGCGCCGTGACACCCGTCAAGGCGAGGCGTCTAATGAGCACCTGAAACTTTTGGAGATTGTCCTCATGCGTAAATCCGTTTTGCTGGTGGCGAGCTTCACCACCATGGCGTTGTTGCTGGGCGGCTGCCAGTCGTCGCTGACCGGTGACAGCTACTCCCGTGATGAGGCCCGCCGCGTGCAGACCGTGCGCATGGGCACCATCGAATCGCTGCGTCCCGTGAAGATCGAAGGCACCAAGACGCCAATCGGTGGTGGTGCCGGCGCCATTGTTGGTGGTGTTGCCGGCAGTGCGGTTGGCGGTGGCCGTGGCAGCATCGTTGCTGCTGTGATCGGTGCCGTGGCTGGTGGCCTGGCCGGTTCCGCCGCCGAAGAAGGCCTGACCCGCACCCAGGGCGTCGAGATCACCGTGCGTGAAGACGATGGCAGCATGCGCGCCTATGTGCAGCAGGTGCAGCAGAACGAAATCTTCCGCGTTGGCGAGCGTGTGCGCATCATGACTGTCGATGGCACCAGCCGCGTCACGCACTGATCGCCAGACAAAACAAACCCCGACACGGCATTGCCGGTCGGGGTTTCTTTTTGCCTGCTGGAGTCAGCGCACAGCGGTTTTGCGGCTCGCCATGGCAGTGATCAGGTAACCGACCACGGCGGCGAAGAAGGAACCGGTGAGGATGCCCATGCGGTCCATGCCCGCGTAGTCGCTGCTACCCGGTACGAAGGCCAGGGAGCCGACGAACAGGCTCATGGTGAAGCCGATGCCGCAGAGGATCGCCACCCCGAGCACCTGCCCCCAGTTGGCTTCGGCCGGCAGCGCGGCCAGGCGCAGCTTGACGGCAAGCCAGGTCAGGCCGAACACCCCGACCGTCTTGCCGGCCAGCAGGCCGAGGGTGATGCCCATGGGCACCGGATGGGTAAAGCTTTCCAGGGTGACACCGGCCAGCGAAACCCCGGCGTTGGCAAAGGCGAACAGCGGCAGGATGGCGTAGGCGACCCAGGGGTGCAACGCGTGTTCCAGGCTCAGCAACGGCGAGGTTTCGGCGTGCTTGGTACGCAGCGGGATGCACAGGGCCAGGGCCACACCGGCAAGGGTGGCATGCACACCGCTCTTGAGCACGCAGACCCAGAGAATCAGGCCGATCACCAGGTAAGGGCCCAGCTTGACCACCCCCAGGCGGTTCATGGCGAGCAAGGCGATCAGGCAGGCGCCGGCCAGCATCAGCGACAGGCTGGAGAGGGTGCCGGAATAGAACAGGGCGATGACGATGATCGCGCCCAGGTCGTCGATGATCGCCAGGGTCATCAGGAACAGCTTCAGCGACACCGGCACACGCTTGCCCAGCAATGCGAGCACGCCCAGTGCGAAGGCAATGTCGGTGGCGGTAGGGATCGCCCAGCCGGCCACGGCAGCCGGGTTGTCGCGGTTGATGAACCAATAGATCAGCGCCGGCACCACCATGCCGCCGACGGCGGCAGTGGCGGGCAGGATCACCTGCGAAGGCTTGGACAGGTGGCCGTCGACCACCTCGCGCTTGACCTCCAGGCCGATGAGCAGGAAGAACAGCGCCATCAGGCCATCGTTGATCCACAGCAGCAGTGGCTTGGCGATCTCGAGGGCGCCGACCTGGACGGCGACCGGTACTTCGAGCAGGCCGTTGTACAGATAGGAAAGCGGCGAATTGTTGATGATCAGGGCCAGCACGGCGGCGGCGATCAGCAGCAGGCCGCTGGCGGCTTCCAATTGGAAGAAACGAGCGAAGAGGCTACGCACGGGTGAGGGCTCTCCAAATAGCTGGATTGAAACGGGCGTACACCCTAGCGTGTGGGGATATTCTTTAAAACAAAAACTATATTCGTTTTTGTTATAAGGTGTTGCAAGTTTGACTGGGCAAGCCTAGACGGCAATGCGGAAAAGGGCAGGAAGGTAATTCTCAGAAGTGGGTCGGAAAAATCCGAGAGCGACTGCAGGCCTGTGCCGCCAAGGCGACACAGGCCTGCCCAACGGTCAGTCGCTCAGGCCCAGCATGTCCCGCGCTACGGCTTCGGCGATGCGGATGCCGTCGACACCGGCGGACAGGATGCCGCCAGCGTAGCCCGCGCCTTCACCCGCCGGGAACAGGCCCTTGAGGTTCAGGCTCTGGAAGCTGTCGTCACGGGTGATGCGCAGCGGCGAGGAGGTGCGCGTTTCGATCCCGGTCAGCACGGCGTCATGCAGGCTGTAGCCCTTGATCTGGCGGTCGAAGGCCGGCAGTGCCTCGCGGATGGCTTCGATGGCGAAGGCAGGCAGGCTTGCCGCCAGGTCACAGAGGGTGACGCCCGGCTTGTACGAAGGCTCGACGCTGCCTAGCGCCGTGGACGCACGGCCGGCCACGAAGTCTCCGACCAACTGCGCCGGTGCCTGGTAGTTGCTGCCGCCCATCACGTAGGCGTGGGATTCCAGGCGCTCCTGGAGTTCGATGCCGGCCAGCGGGCTGCCTGGGTAATCGCGCTCCGGGTCGATGCCGACGACCAGCCCCGAGTTGGCGTTGCGCTCGTTGCGCGAGTACTGGCTCATACCGTTGGTGACCACACGGCCCGGTTCGCTGGTGGCGGCGACCACGGTGCCGCCCGGGCACATGCAGAAGCTGTAGACCGAGCGGCCGTTCTTGGCGTGATAAACCAGCTTGTAGTCAGCAGCACCCAGCTTCGGATGGCCAGCGTACTTGCCCAGGCGCGCCTTGTCGATCAGCGACTGTGGGTGCTCGATGCGGAAACCGACCGAGAACGGCTTGGCCTCCATGAACACGCCCTTGGCGTGGAGCATGCGGAACGTGTCACGGGCGCTGTGGCCCAGGGCCAGGACCACATGGCGCGACAGCAACTGCTCGCCGCTCTGCAGGACCACGCCGGTCAGTTGCTCGCCATCGACCAGCAGGTCGGTGACCTTCTGTTCGAAGCGCACTTCACCGCCCAGGCTGATGATCTCTTCGCGCATCTTCTCGACCATGCTGGTCAGGCGGAAGGTGCCGATGTGCGGCTTGTTGATGTAGAGGATTTCTTCCGGCGCACCGGCCTTGACGAACTCTTCCAGCACCTTGCGGCCATGGTGCTGCGGGTCCTTGATCTGGCTGTACAGCTTGCCGTCGGAGAAGGTCCCGGCGCCGCCTTCGCCGAACTGCACGTTGGACTCGGGGTTGAGCACGCTCTTGCGCCACAGGCCCCAGGTGTCCTTGGTGCGCTGGCGCACTTCCTTGCCGCGCTCGAGGACGATCGGCTTGAAGCCCATTTGTGCCAGCAACAGGCCGGCGAAGATGCCGCACGGGCCGAAGCCGACCACCACCGGGCGTTCCTGCACTGCCGCTGTGGCGTGGCCGACGAACTTGTAGCTGACGTCCGGGGCGACGCTGATTTTCGGATCGTCGGCGAACACCCGCAGCAGTTCGTCTTCGTTGCTGGTTTCGAGGTCGATGGTGTAGATGAACAGCAGCTCGCTGTTCTTCTTGCGCGCATCGTAGCTGCGCTTGAACAGGGTGAAACCGAGCAGTTGCTCATCCGCGATGCCCAGGCGCTGGACGATGGCTGCGCGCAGCTCGTCGTCGGAGTGGTCCAGGGGCAGCTTGAGTTCGGTGATTCGTAGCATGGCAGGGTCCAGTATCCCGGCCATGGGCGGCCGGCGGCTTTACACAAACCGCCAAGTATAAGCTGTTCGCCGCCCCGACTGGCAGGATAAAAGCACCCGGCGATCAGAGGTCGCGGGCACCGCCGTAGTAAGCGCAGCCCTTGAGGGGCTGGCCGTCGATGCGCAGCTCGGCCTTGAGGTGGCGGATCGCGCCGGTGGCAACGTCGACGCAGCGCTGCGGCGCGACCCACAGCTCGACACGCTGGCCGTTGGCTTCGCTGGACAGGCTCAGGCCGCCGCCGGGCAGCTCTTCTTCGAGGAACGGCAGCGGCAGCGGTTCCTGGCCGACGCGGTTGAGCACCATGCCTTTGCCGCTGGCCTTGATGTCCCAGTCCGGCTCGTGGCCGCCGGCGCGCAGGGTCAGTTGCTTGAAGTTGGGGTCTTCGCAACCGTGGGCGGTGGGTTCCAGGCGGTACAGGCGGGTGACGTCGATCTGGCCGTCGCTGCCGGCCTGCTTGCTGCCGGTCAGGCGGCCGCGCAGGTCGCTGAACAGTTTGGCCTTGGAGTCCTTGGCCAGGTTGGCGGCTTCTTGCAGGATCGCGGTGCTGCCGGCGTCATTGATGATGAACTGACGGGCTTCGTTGCAGGGTTTGAACAGCAGGTGGCCGCCACCGGCGCTGAGTTCGCCCTGCATGCGCGTGGTGCCGAGGTTCGGGTCGACCGGCTTTTCGGCCAGCACCTGGCAGCCAGCGAACAGGGGCAGCAGGGCGGCGAGCAACAGGGGAGGGGTGAGGCGCATCGGGCGGGCTCCGGGGAACTGTGCAAAAGAGCTGGCCACGTTACTCAGGGTGGGCGGGGATCACAAGGGCCTCATCGCGGGGCAAGCCCGCTCCCACGCTGCCTAATTAATAGCGTGGGAGCGGGCTTGCCCCGCGATAAGGCCCGCACAGGCACAAGAAAAAAGGGCCCGAAGGCCCTTTGATCTTTCAACCCCCCAGGTACGCGTCACGCACCTTCGGATCGGTCAGCAGCGCTTCACCGGTACCCTGCATCACCACCTTGCCGTTCTCCAGCACATAGGCTCGGTCGGCGATCTTCAGCGCCTGGTTGGCGTTCTGCTCCACCAGGAACACCGTCACGCCATCGCGGCGCAGCTGTTCGATGATGTCGAAGATCTGCTGGATGATGATCGGCGCCAGGCCCAGCGAAGGCTCGTCGAGCAGCAACAGCTTGGGCTTGCTCATCAGCGCACGGCCGATGGCCAGCATCTGCTGTTCGCCACCGGACATGGTGCCGCCGCGCTGGATATAGCGCTCCTTCAGGCGCGGGAACAGCTGCAGGACCTTGTCCAGCTGCTCCTGGTAGTCGCCCTTGTCGGTGAAGAAACCGCCCATGGCCAGGTTTTCCTCGACGGTCAGGCGAGAGAACACGCGGCGGCCTTCCGGCACCACCGCGATGCTCTTGCGCATGATGTGCGAGGAGCTTTGGCCGACCAGCTCTTCACCCAGGTACTTGATGCTGCCGCTGCTCGCCTGGGGCGAACCGCAGAGAGTCATCAGCAGCGTCGACTTGCCGGCGCCGTTGGCACCGATCAGGGTGACGATTTCGCCCTGGTTGATCTCTACGTTGACGCTGTGCAGCGCCTGGATCTTGCCGTAGAAGGTGGAAACGTTCTCGAACTTCAGCATTTACGCCTCCCCCAGGTAGGCCTTGATCACATCAGGGTTGCCGCGAATCTCTTCCGGCGTGCCATCGGCCAGGGGCGTGCCCTGGTTGATGACCACGATGTGGTCGGAGATGCTCATCACCAGTTTCATGTCGTGCTCGATCAGCAGCACGGTCACGTTGTGGGCTTCACGCAGGTAGCTGATGAGCGCCTTGAGGTCTTCGGTTTCCTTGGGGTTCAGGCCGGCGGCCGGTTCGTCGAGCATGATGATCCGTGGCTGGGTCATCATGCAGCGGGCGATTTCCAGGCGCCGTTGCTGGCCATAGGCGAGGGTGCCGGCGGTACGGTTGGCGAACTCGGTCAGGTTGACCTTCTCCAGCCAGTACTGCGCGCGTTCCATGGCCTCTTTTTCGCTGCGGCGGAAGCTCGGGGTCTTGAACAGGCCGGCGAAGAAGTTGGTGTTGAGGTGGCGGTGCTGAGCGATCAGCAGGTTCTCCAGCGCGGTCATTTCCTTGAACAGGCGCACGTTCTGGAAGGTCCGCACCACGCCCTTGCGGGCGATCTGATGGCCGGCCAGGCCCTGGATGGGCTGGCCGTCGAGCAGGATGGTGCCGCCGCTGGGTTTGTAGAAGCCGGTCAGGCAGTTGAACACGGTGGTCTTGCCGGCGCCGTTCGGGCCGATCAATGCCACCACCTGTTTCTCCTTGACGGTCAGGCCCACGCCGTTGACCGCCAACAAGCCGCCGAAGCGCATGCTCAGGCCGCTGACTTGCAGAATTTCGCGGCTCATCGAGGCAGCTCCAGGTGAGGACGTTGCATGGGCAGCAGGCCCTGCGGACGCCAGATCATCATCAACACCATCAGCGCACCGAACATCAGCATCCGGTATTCGCTGAACTCACGCATCATCTCCGGCAGCAGGATCATCACGATGGCCGCGAGAATCACGCCCAACTGCGAACCCATGCCACCCAGCACGACGATGGCGAGGATGATCGCCGACTCGATGAAGGTGAACGACTCCGGTGTCACCAGCCCTTGGCGGGCGGCGAAGAAGCTGCCGGCGAAACCGGCGAAGCAGGCACCCAGGGTGAATGCCGAGAGCTTGATCACGGTGGGGTTCAGGCCCAGCGCACGGCAGGCGATCTCGTCTTCACGCAGCGCTTCCCAGGCACGGCCGATCGGCATGCGCAGCAGGCGGTTGATGACGAACAGCGCCAGCAGGGCCAGCAGCAGGGCGACCAGGTAGAGGAAGATGACCTTGTTGATCGAGTTGTATTCCAGCCCGAAGAACTCGTGGAAGGTCTGCATGCCTTCGGCAGCTTTACGTTCGAAGGTCAGGCCGAAGAACTCCGGCTTGGGGATGTTGCTGATGCCGTTGGGGCCGCCGGTCCAGTCGGTGAGGTTACGCAGGAACAGGCGAATGATCTCGCCGAAGCCCAGCGTAACGATCGCCAGGTAGTCGCCGCGCAGGCGCAGCACCGGGAAACCGAGCAGGAAGCCGAAGGTGGCTGCCATCAGGCCGGCGATCGGCAGGCACACCCAGAAGCTCCAGCCCAGGTAGTGCGAGAGCATCGCGTAGCTGTAGGCGCCGACGGCGTAGAAACCGACATAACCCAGGTCGAGCAGGCCCGCCAGGCCGACCACGATGTTCAGGCCCAGGCCCAGCAACACGTAGATCAGGATCAGGGTGGCGATGTCGACCGCGCCGCGCGAGCCGAAGAACGGCCAGATCAGGGCGGCGACGATCAGGCCGATGATCACCCAGCGCTGGGTTTTCGGCAGGGTGAGGAAGTTGCTCACCGAAGGCGGCACCAGCTTGCGGTCCGAGCGGCGGCCCATCACCGCGCTCCACTGCTTGTCGAACAGCACGCGCAGGAACATCAGCAGCGAGCACACGGCAATGATGCTGATGGTGAACGAGCCCTGGCTGTGAACGATCAGGCTGATGCCATCGATGCTCAGTTTCAGGCCCAGCACCGGGAAGGCCACGGCCCAGACCAGCAAGGCGCTGAAGAACGCCTGTTTGAGATTTCTGTTCATACTTTTTCAACCTCCGGGCGGCCCAGGATGCCGGTCGGCCGGAACAGCAGGACAAGAACCAAAAGACCGAATGCCACCACGTCCTTGTACTGGTCGCCGAAGATGTCGGCGCCGAACGCTTCGGCCACGCCCAGCACCAGCCCGCCGAGCATGGCGCCCGGAATGCTGCCGATGCCGCCCAGTACCGCCGCGGTGAAGGCCTTCAGGCCCACCAGGAAACCGGCGTTGGGGTTGATCACCCCGTACTGCATGCTCAGCAGCACGGCCGCCACCGCCGCCAGCGCGGCACCGATGACGAAGGTCAGGGCGATGATGTTGTTGGTGTTGATACCCAGCAGGTTGGCCATCTTGATGTCCTCGGCGCAGGCGCGGCAGGCGCGGCCCAGGCGGGAACGGGAGATGAACAGGGTCAGGCAGGTCATGGCGATCAATGTCACCACGAAGACCAGGATCTGCATGTAGCTGATCAGGACTTCTTCCGCGCCGCCCGGCCCGAAGGAAAGGCTCCCGGGGATCAGGTTGGGGATGGATTTGTCCTTGGAATCCTGGGACAGCAACACGGTGTTCTGCAGGAAGATCGACATGCCGATGGCGGAGATCAGCGGGATCAGCCGGTTGCTGTTGCGCAGCGGCCGGTAGGCGACCCGTTCGATGCTGTAGCCGTAGGCACTGGTGACGCAGATGGTGGCGACGAAGGCCACGGTCATCAGGATCGGCAGCGAATGGATACCCATCATGGCCAGCCCGGCAAGGGCGATGAAGGCCACGTAGGAACCGATCATGTACACCTCGCCGTGGGCGAAGTTGATCATGCCGATGATGCCGTACACCATCGTGTAACCGATGGCGATCAGGGCATAGGTACTGCCGATGGTCAGTCCGTTAACCAGTTGTTGTAGGAAATGGTAGATCTCAGGCATTACAGCGCTCCTAAAAACCTGATTTGCATTTCACTGGTGGGGGATGACCCCGGCCCATGTTCTCGTGGTCTTCGCCACGTGATCTTTTGCGGGCACTGCCAGGAAACCGCGGGTGACGGTTTTAAGATTTTCAGGTGGACCGGCCCCCGGATCGCGGGGATCAGGCCCATAGAACCTCGTAAAACAAAGCCCACTGCTCGCACAGTGGGCTTCTCGGTCAGCTATTAGTCACGCAGTTACTGAGGAGAGACTTCGGTCTTCGGCTTGCCGAAGTGCCATTCGTAGACCACGAACTTGAAGTCTTTCAGGTCGCCTTTCTCGTCGTAGGACAGCTCGCCGGTCGGGGTCTTGAACTTGCCGGCGTGGATGGCTGCAGCCACCTTGTCGGTGTCTTCGGACTTGGCGGCCTTGATGCCTTCGGCGATCAGCTCCACAGCCGAGTAGGCCGGGAACACGAACGGACCGCTCGGGTCTTTGCCGTCAGCCTTGATGGCGTCGACGATGGCCTTGTTCGCCGGGTCCTGGTCGAAGGACTTCGGCAGGGTCACCAGCAGGCCTTCGGAGGCGTTCTGGGCGATCTGCGAGATGGAGTCGTTACCCACGCCTTCCGGGCCCATGAACTTGGCTTTCAGGCCCTTTTCCTGTGCCTGGCGCAGGATCAGGCCCAGCTCTGGGTGGTAGCCGCCGTAGTAGACGAAGTCGACGTTGTTCTGCTTGAGCTTCTGGATGATCGAGGAGAAGTCCTTGTCACCGGCGTTCAGGCCTTCGAAGACGGCAACCTTGGTGCCTTTCTTCTCGAGGGTCTGCTTGACCGCGGTGGCGATGCCTTCACCGTACTGCTGCTTGTCGTGCAGTACCGCGACCACTTTCGGTTTGACGTGGTCGGCGATGTAGTTGCCGGCGGCCGGGCCCTGGGCGCTGTCCAGGCCGATGGTGCGGAAGATCAGCTTGTAGCCACGGGCGGTGATTTCCGGCGAGGTGGCGGCCGGGGTGATCATGATCACGCCTTCGTCTTCGTAGATGTCGGACGCAGGCTGGGTGGAGCTGGAGCACAGGTGGCCGATCACGAACTTGACGCCGTCGTTGACCACTTTGTTGGCGACTGCAACGGCCTGTTTAGGGTCGCACGCGTCGTCGTATTCCTTGGCTTCGAGCATCTTGCCATCGACGCCGCCCTTGGCGTTGATGTCCTTGATGGCCTGTTTGGCGCCGATGAACTGCATGTCGCCGTACTGGGTGACCGGACCGGTCTTCGGGCCGGCGATGCCGATCTTGATGGTATCGGCGGCAAACGAATGGCTGGCAACCCCGGCCAGAACCATTGCGGCGAACAGCTTGGAAATCTTGATCATAGTGCTCCACTCATTCTGTTGTAATTCTTATAGTCCTGGAGGCCAGGCCTACAGACCGGGCGGGATTTGCGGCTGGCTACGCCTAACCGGCAACCCCACCTTCCCCCGGAACATGTCCCGGAACTGTACCGGTACAGTGTAGAGCGCCGTCCGAGCGCTTGAAAAGCGGGCGAAAAGCGTCTGTTTCCTGGGGTGTCGCCTGATCGACATAAAGATACAGAAAAGCGCCATCACTTTGCCTGCACTCTCGACTCGCCCCCACAAGTTCGCGCCGAATCGACCAAATTACGTATTTGAAACCGGGTTTTTCTGCAAAAATGCCGGCCTTTTTTCTTGGCCGATTTTTGCGCAGGTAAACCCATGACTGATCAAGTAAGCACCCTCTATGCCAAATTGCTCGGCGAGACCGCTGTCATCGAGTGGAAAGCCCTGGAACGTTTTTGGGCCAAGGGTGACCTGATTTGGGTCGACCCGAGCATCGACCTGATCGTCGTTGCCGAAGCAATGGCCGAGAATCGCAGCGAGATCTTTGCCAAGTGGCGCAGTGATGGCACCGTCGGACCGGTTTCGGCAGAGCAGGCACTCGACCTGCAAACCCGCGATCCAGAGATCTGGGCAGTGGTCGTTTCGCCGTTCATCGTGATTCAGGAAAAGAAAGCGGAATAAGCACGCGCTTTTTTAGTGCGCAAAATCGCACAGACGCCTCGCGATGGTGCGCGTTGACGCTCACGTAAGGTGGAAGTAAGTAACAGTGGCGGGATGATTCGGCGGGGCGGTAACAGTTTACGGCATGCGTAATACACCGCCGAGTTGATCGCGGGGCAAGCCCGCTCCCACGAGGATCGTGCAGTCCTCGTGGGAGCGGGCTTGCCCCGCGATGGTTTTCAGTAGTCCACGCGCCCGGTATGGGTGTTCAACGAAATCACTCGGGTCTTGCCGATGCGGTGACGGTAGATCTCGCGCAGGTACTTCACCGCCTTCTTCACGCATTCGCGCGACAGGCGGATGTCGTTGATCGAGACGAAGCGGCTCTTGTCGTTGATCAGCTCGCGGTACTTCTTCTCGTACATCGGCTTGATCGCGTACCAGTTGGTGTCGAGGATCTTCGCCGGGTTCTCGAATTCGTTGAGCAGGTCGTCGATGCGGTCCTCGTCGAAGTGCTCGCTGGTGATGAACTCGAGGATGGCGTTGTCCATGGTGTCGTCGAAACGGTACGGATTGCGCGCGAAGCACCGTTTGATGAACGCCACGATCAGGGTCAGGAAATCGTCCGACAGGCACGGGCTCTTGGCGATCAAGGTGGTCAGTGACAGGTTGGCCGAAGCACCGATCACCAGCGCGTAGCGCTTGAGCGTGGTGTTGGGGAACAGGCTGTTGAGGTGGGTCTTGAGCCGGTTCAGGTCCATGTACGACAGCTTGTAGTCCTTGGGCAGCGAGACGATCGACACCACCGACGAGCAGTTCTTGAAGAAGTGCAGGTCGTGCAGCGCCGCGGCGTCATAGCCCGAGGCCTGGTATTGCTCCAGCGCCGCGCGGTAGCGGCTCGACTCGATCGGCAGCAGGCTGATGCCTTCGATGGCCTGGGTCTGCTTGTTGAAGTGAGGCAGGTCGATGGAGCGGAAGAACAGGTCATCAATATCCAGGCGCGGCTGCTCGCGCTCGAACACCTTGAACTTTTCCGACCCGGGCGCGGGGATTTCCGGCACCACCGATTCTGCGTAGGCGATGGCCACGGGGCCGGCCAGGCTCATGAACAGGTCGTTGGCATCCAGGCGGATGGTTTCGCCGATGTCGATGCCGGCGCGGCGGAAGTAGTTCTGGTCGTAGTCGGTGGTCACCGCCTGCGCCGTGAGGATGTTGAAGATCTGCTGGGAGATGTACTGGTTGGCGTGCTTCTCCATGGCGTTGACGTCGATGTTCTGGATCGTGCCGTCATCGCTTTCTTCGGCGTAGCGCATGATGTCGTTGGAGATCAGCATCATCGCGTTCCACGGGCGGATGCGGCCCATGACGCTGGCTTCGCTGCTGTCTTCGTTATCGAAGTTGTACGAGAAGTCCCATTCTTCCGAGAGGTATTTGCACAGCAGCCGGCCGGCGTTGATGTGCAGGGCCTCGGACATTTCGCTGCGGTGGTCGGAGGCGTTGGGCAGCACGCAGATGCCACTGGTGAAGATCGGCTCGAAGACGAACGAATGCCCGCTCTTGCCGTCGTTCTCTTCGGCCGGCTTGGTGTCGAAGGTCTTGTTCATGTAGGAGTACTGCTGGGCCAGGCCGAACTCCGAGGCCATGCCCGAGCCGGTACCGCCGCCGGCGCTGAAGATGTAGAAATACAGGCGCGACTGGTTGGCCTTGATGCCACAGGAGTCGATCAGGTACGAGTGGATCAGCTTCCAGTCGGCGCTGGAGAAGCGCTGGGTGTCCTTGTTGAGGATGATCTTGGCCAGGTACTGGCCGAGGATCGGTGCGTTACCGGCGCCACCGGCATGCACCTCGGACAGGTCCATGATCTTCATCTTGCTGTAGTCGCGCAGGAAACCGCCGCGCTCGCCCTTGCGCGAGAAGCGGATGCGCCCGGCGATGTCCTTGTCCAGGTCGCCCAGCATCACCAGCGGCTCGACCAGAAATACCGGCTTCACGCCCTTGTTCTGTACCAGGCGCAGGTTCTGGCGAATCCAGCGCGCGGGGCTGTAGCCGCCTTCGCCCTTGAGCCGATCCTCGTTGTTGAATTCATTGAGGAAGAAGGTGCGGGCGTTGTACACCAGCTCCGCCACGTCCAGCGCAATGTTCGAGCCGCAACGGCCCAGGCCGATCAGGCACACCGACGGGAACTGCTGCTCCAGGCGCAGTTGGTCTTCGTCTTCCACGTGCAGGTTGCGCGGGAACACCAGGTCGCGCAGGCCGTCGAGGTTGTCGAGGATGCGCTGGATATCCTGTTCGGTGAAATAAAGGTACTGCTGCGCCGGCGTGCTGCGCGCCGCCGGCAGATCTCGAGCACCGCTTGCGGTCAGCGAAGCGGGAAGGAGCGTCGACTCGGAAACCGCATTGGCAGAAGTGTTCGTAGAGGTCATAGTGCGCCATTTGCCTAGGGGTGTGGGCTTCCCGGTGAAGCATGTCATAACGCTATCACGGAGAAATATCGCGACTTTATCAGTGCGTCTTTTTCTTGTGCGATAGGGGATTTCCCTAGCCCCTACATGGTTTTTTGCGAATCGCACCTGCACTGCATCGTCCGTTCGTCACGCTTCTTTAATCTTCTGTCTGGAGTTGCTCATGAGTAGTGCGTTGCCTTCGCTGGGTTTTGCCGGGATCGGCCTGATGGGCCTGCCGATGTGTCGTCGCCTGTTGGCGGCCGGTTATCCGTTGACGGTGTGGAACCGCAGCCCGGACAAATGCGCCGAACTGGTGGCCGCGGGGGCCCGCCTGGCCGCCAGCCCTGCCGAGCTGTGCAACAACACCGACGTGGTGCTGCTGTGCCTGGCCGACACTGCGGTGGTGCGCGAGGTGGTGTTCGGCGAGCAGGGCGTCGCCAAGGGCGGGCGCAGCGGTCAGTTGCTGGTGGACTTCTCCAGCCTTGAACCCACCGCCACGCGGGAGATGGCCGCGGAACTGGCGGCCCTGTGCGGCATGGCCTGGCTGGATGCACCGGTGTCCGGCGGCACGCCTGGCGCCGAGGCCGGCACCCTGGCGATCATGGTCGGTGGCGAGGTGGATGATCTGGAACGCGTTCGCCCGGTACTGCTGACCCTCGGTCAGCGGGTGACGCACATGGGCGCGGTGGGGGCAGGGCAGGTGACCAAGGCGTGCAACCAGATGATCGTCGCCTGCAATGCGCTGGTGATCGCCGAGGTGGTGGCGCTGGCTGAACAGTCAGGGGTGGATGCGCGGCTGATCGCCGAAGCCCTGGCCGGTGGTTTCGCCGATTCGAAACCCTTGCAGATCCTTGCACCGCAAATGGCCGAGAGTCGCTTCGAACCGATCAAGTGGCATGTGCGCACCCTGCTCAAGGACCTTGATACCGCCGTTGGGTTTTCCCGCGAGCAGGGCTCGGCGACGCCGATCAGTGGCCTCGCCGCGCAATTGATGCGCCTGCACGGTAGCCAGGGCTATCTGCAAAAAGATCCGGCGACCCTGGTAGAGCTGTATCGCAGCAAGGGGTGAGCACGCGGGCCTGGCGATCGAGCCGTTCGAGCACCGGGCGCAGTTCGGCCAGGGGCACAGGGCGGCTGAGCAGGTAGCCCTGCAGGTAGTCGCAGCCATGGGCGGCGAGGAATTCGCGCTGCTCTGGCGTCTCGACGCCCTCAGTCACCACCTCCAGGTGCAGCGTATGCGCCATCATGATGATGGCCTGGACGATTTCGCGGTCTTTCTGGTTGCCCGGTACCTCCTGAACGAACGAGCGATCGATCTTCAGCACGTCCAGCGGCAGGCGCTTGAGGTAGGCCAGCGATGAATAACCCGTGCCGAAATCGTCGATCGACAGGGCCACGCCCTGGGCGCGGATGCGTTTGAGCAGGTTGACGGTGTGCTGGATGTCGCCCATCAGGGCATTTTCGGTGACCTCCAGCTCCAGTTGGCGGGCGGCCAGGCCAGCCTGGAACAACGCCACTTCGACTTCGGTGGCGAGCTCTTCGCGGCCTAGGGTGAGTGCCGAGCAGTTCACCGTTACCTTGAGTTCGTCATGGCCCTGGCGCCCGAGCAGGGCCAGGTCGGCGCAGGCCCGGCGCAGCACCCACAGGTCCAGTTCGGCGATCAGCCCATTGGCCTCGGCAATACCGATGAAACGGTCGGGGCTGAGCAGGCCATGTTGCGGGTGTTGCCAGCGCACCAGGGCTTCAAGCTTGGCCACCCGGCCGCTGCGCAGGTCGAAGATCGGCTGGTAGTGCACGCACAACCCGCGTTCTTCGAACAATGCCACGCGCAGTTCTTCTTCCAGTTGCAGCTCCAGGGTGGCGCGGGTTTTCAGACCATTGTTGAAGAAGTTCAGGCTGTTGCGCCCGCAGCCTTTGGACTGGTAAAGCGCAAGGTCGGCGTTTTTCAGCAGTTCTTCGGTGCTCTGGCCATCGTCGGGGAAAATGCTGATGCCGATACTGGTGGTCATGACCATGCGCCGGCCCGCCAGGTCGATCGGCTCCTTCATGCGCAACATGATGCGCTGCGCCAGGTGACGGGCCTCGTCGCGGTTCTTGAGTGCGGTGACGATGCAGAATTCGTCGCCGCCGAAGCGCGCCACCAGGTCGTGGCCACGGGTCGCGGCCTTGATATGGCCGGCGATCACCTTGAGCAGTTCGTCGCCGGCGGCATGGCCGAGGCTGTCGTTGATGCGCTTGAAGTGGTCGATGTCGAGGAACATCACCGCGAGCATGCTTTCACTGGCGGCATGCTCGGCCAGGCGTTCGGCGAACACCTGGTTGAAACCACGGCGGTTGACCAGGTTGGTCAACGCGTCATAGTGCGCGGCCTGCTGCAGTGACGCGCGGGCCTGGTCGAGCTGGCTGAGCAGCAGGTTCACCCGGCGCAGGTCGTGCTCCTTGCTTTGCAGCTTCTTGTCGGACAGCGCTGCACTGATGCTGCTGCCGCTGATCAGCAGGGTGATGAAGGCGATGGTCAGCGCCAGTTGCAGGCTGTTGTCACCGGTGCTCAGGCGCAGGGCGGTTTCGCTGGGGATCACCAGGGTCATGGCGGCCATGCCGGTGAAGTGGGTCACGACAATGCCGCCGGCCATCAGCAGGCTGGCGCCGTATTTCATCAGTAGATGCAAGGTGCCACTGCCCTGGCGGAAGTGCCGGGCCATCAGCAGGGCGACCAGGCTGGTGGCCACAGCGATGGCGATCGAGGCCAGCAACAGGGCCGTCTGGTAGTGCTGCTGGGCGCTGGTCTGCAGGGCGGCCATGCCGACGTAGTGCATGGTGCTGATGCCGATACCGATGAACAGCGCGGTCTGCAGGTAGTGGTACGGGCGCATTTGCGCGCGGTCGAGGCCGTTCATCGCCAGCCAGGCGGCGAGCAGTGCGATCAGCAGGGACAGGCCGGTCAGGGCCGCGTCGTAGTGGATGTCCAGCGGTGCCTGGAAGGCCAGCATGCTGATGAAGTGCATCGCCCAGATGCCACCGGCCAGGCAGCAGGCGCCCAGTATTCGCCATTGCCTGCGGGCCAGGCGGTCCTCGCAATGGCTTTGTCGCTCGGCCATGTCCAGGGTGGCGAAACAGGCGGCACTGGCCACGGCAAAGGCCAGCAACACCAGGTAGGGGTTGTGTCGGCAGTCGAGGATGATCTGCCCGGTCGTCGGTAATCCCGAGAACAATTGCAGTCCCAGCCACTCCATTGCAGGCCTCTTTGTCGAGTGCTCTCTGGTCCCCACGACGCGCGGCTGGAGACTGTTCCTGCTGCAGTATAGGAAGCGGTGTTTAAGCCTTCCTGATTAATGGCACTTTGATCTCTACCATTTGGATATGAAGGTGATAGCTGGAGGATCTAAACAGATAACGACAGGCTGAAACGATCGCGGGGCAAGCCCGCTCCCACGTGGGAGCGGGCTTGCCCCGCGATGACCTCTACAGAGTTTAACCGGCGACCAGTACCCGGATGGCCTCCAGACGCAAGGCGGCCTTGTTCAGCGCGGCCATGCCGTCGTCGCGCTGCTGGCGCAGGGCGTCGATTTCGCTGTCGCGCACGCTCGGGTTGACGGCCTTCAGCGCTGTCAGGCGCGCCAGCTCTTCGTCAGCCTCGGCGGCCAGGCGTTGCTGTGCCTGGGCAACCCGCTCCTCGTGGACCGGAATGACCTTGGCTTCACCGGCGCTGATGCGCTTGGCCAGGACATCGCGCTGGGCCTGGACGAACTTGTTGGCGCTGGCCTTGGGCACGCTTTCAAGCTGGTCGTTGAGGGTTTCGAAGGCCACGCGCGGGGCCAGGTCGTTGCCATTGGCGTCGAGCAGGCAGCGCAGCGCCGCCGGTGGCAGGTAGCGGCCCATCTGCAGATTGCGCGGGGCAACCACTTCACTGACGTAGAGCAGCTCGAGCAGCACGGTGCCGGGCTTGAGCGCCTTGTTCTTGATCAGCGCCACGGCGGTGTTGCCCATCGAGCCGGACAGCACCAGGTCCATGCCGCCCTGCACCATCGGATGCTCCCAGGTGAGGAACTGCATGTCCTCGCGCGACAGCGCCTGGGCGCGATCGTAGGTGATGGTCACGCCTTCGTCGTCGCCCAGGGGGAAGCTGGCGTCGAGCATTTTCTCGCTCGGCTTGAGCACCAGGGCGTTCTCGGAATGGTCTTCGCTGTCGATGCCGAAGGCGTCGAACAGGGTTTCCATATAGATCGGCAGGGCGAACTGGTCGTCCTGCTCGAGGATCGCCTCGACCAGCGCCTGGCCTTCGCCGGCGCCGCCGGAGTTGAGTTCCAGCAGGCGGTCGCGGCCGGTGTGCAGCTCGGCTTCCAGGCGCTCGCGCTCGGCGCGGGCTTCGCCGACCAGCTTGGTCCAGCCCTTGTCGTCGCCACCGGCCAGTTGCGCCAGCAGGCGCGGGCCGAACTGGTGCTGCAGGGCGTTGCCGGTCGGGCAGGTATTGAGGAAGGCGTTGAGGCCTTCGTGGTACCACTGGAACAGGCGCTCTTGCGGGCTGTCTTGCAAATACGGGATGTGCAACTGGATGGTGTGCTTCTGGCCGATCCGATCGAGGCGGCCGATGCGCTGTTCGAGCAGGTCCGGGTGCGCCGGCAGGTCGAACATCACCAGGTGGTGGGCGAACTGGAAGTTGCGGCCTTCACTGCCGATCTCGGAGCAGATCAGCACCTGGGCGCCGAACTCTTCGTCGGCGAAGTAGGCGGCGGCGCGGTCGCGCTCGAGGATGCTCATGCCTTCGTGGAACACCGTGGCCGGGATGCCGGAGCGCACGCGCAGGGCGTCTTCCAGGTCCATGGCGGTTTCGGCGTGGGCGCAGATCACCAGGACCTTGGTGCGCTTGAGCATTTTCAGGGTGTCGATCAGCCAGTCGACGCGCGGGTCGAAGCGCCACCAGCGTTCGTCGTCGCCGGGCTCGCCCTGGGCCTGGAAGGCCACTTCCGGGTACAGCTCGGCACGCTCGCCGGATGGCAGCGCGGCATACGGCTCGGGGTTGGCCAGCGGGTAGGGGTGCAGCTGGCGCTCGGGGAAGCCCTGGATCGCCGCGCGGGTGTTGCGGAACAGGACGCGGCCGGTGCCGTGACGGTCGAGCAGTTCGCGGATCAGGCGTGCGCTGGCCTGGCTGTCGCCATCGGTGACGGCGGCCAGCAGGGCTTCACCCTCGGCGCCCAGGAAGCCCTGGATGGTGGCGTGGGCTTTCGGCGACAGGCGGCCTTCGTCGAGCAGCTCCTGCACCGCCTCGGCCACCGGGCGATAGTTCTCGCTCTCGGCGCGGAACGCGGCCAGGTCGTGGAAACGGTTGGGGTCGAGCAGGCGCAGGCGGGCGAAGTGGCTGTCCTGGCCGAGTTGTTCAGGGGTGGCGGTGAGCAGCAGCACGGCCGGGACCACTTCGGCCAGTTGCTCGACCAGGGCGTATTCGGCGCTGGCCTGTTCTTCGTGCCAGACCAGGTGGTGAGCCTCGTCGACCACCATCAGGTCCCAACCGGCGGCGAACAGCGCGTCCTGGGCCTTTTCATCGTCGACCAGCCATTCCAGGGCGACCAGCGCCAGCTGGGCGTCTTCGAACGGGTTGGTGGCATCGCTTTCGATGAAGCGCTCGGCGTCGAACAGGGCGACCTGCAGGTTGAAACGGCGGCGCATTTCCACCAGCCACTGGTGCTGGAGGTTCTCCGGTACCAGGATCAGCACGCGGTTGGCGCGGCCGGACAACAGCTGGCGGTGGATCACCAGGCCTGCTTCGATGGTCTTGCCCAGGCCTACTTCGTCGGCCAGCAGAACGCGCGGGGCGATACGGTCGGCCACTTCGCGGGCGATGTGCAGCTGGTGGGCGATGGGTTGGGCGCGCACGCCGCCCAGGCCCCACAGCGACGACAGCATCTGTTTGCTGGTGTGCTGCAGGGTGTTGTAGCGCAGGGAGAACCACGACAGCGGGTCGATCTGGCCGGCGAACAGGCGGTCACTGGCCAGGCGGAACTGGATGAAGTTCGACAGCTGTGTCTCGGGCAGCACATGGGCCTGGTTCTGGGCGTCGATGCCGTGATAGATCAGCAGGCCGTCGATGACCTCGACTTCGCGCACGGTCAGCTTCCAGCCCTCGAAGTGGATGATCTGGTCGCCTGGCGAGAAGCGCACGCGGGTCAGCGGCGCATTGCGTAGCGAGTATTGGCGGGTTTCCCCCGTCGCCGGGTAGAGCACGGTCAACAAGCGACCATCCTCGGCCAGGATGGTCCCAAGTCCGAGCTCTGCTTCGCTGTCGCTGATCCAGCGTTGCCCCGGTTGATACTGCTGCGCCATACTGCCTGAACTCCCGCGATGAAAAAGCCGAGTATGTTAACGGATCGGCTGCGCCAGACCAATGAATGTGAAGAGTCTAGCGCTTTCATCGACGAACACCGTCCCGTCACGAGGGCCAAGCGCCAACATGGCTGCCAAGCACCGCTGGTTGAACCTCTCCCTGGCCATCGGCAGTTTCACGCTGCTGGCCGCCTGTGAACAGAAAACCTTCGAAGTATTGCCGCCGATTCCGGTCGAGCAGCTGGAAGTGCTGGGCGTGCAGACCCCGATCAAGAGCGTGCATTTCCATGACCGCGAGGGCGAAGGCCTGCTGGTGCTGAGCCGGGTCGACGGCCAGGCCAGCGACCCGGATACCGAGGAAGAGGTCGACAAGGTGGTGCTCAAGGCCACGTTGTATGGCCGTGCCGCCAGCGCCGACGTGTTCAAGCCGCGCTGGCAGATCGAGCAGGAAACCACTTGCGCCGGCCTGGACCTGGATGTCGACTTCTATACCGATGTGAGTGACCTCAGCGACCTGAACAAGGACGGCGTGGCCGAAGTGACCGTGGCCAGCCACGCGTTCTGTGGCGGTGGCATCGACCCGCACGATATCGCCATCGAGATGCGCGAAGGCCAGGCGGTGTATAGCATTACCGGCCAGTCGCTGATTACCCCGGCCGGTGAAGAACCTTTCGGCGGCGAGCGCGAAGACAGTGCCTCGCTGAATAACGCCCCGCAGGTGCTGCGCGAGCATATGGACGCGGTCTGGCAGCAGGTCTACAAGCGGCCCTGGAGCGAAACCAGCGCGCCACCGGACGACGACCCTGACGGCGAAGACCAGTAACAGCCCCCGTGCGGCGTTGTGATACGCCGCTCACCTTTGCCCACAGGCGTTCAAGGCGGCGTAGCGCCGGCCGACACAGTGGCTACAGGAGAACATTCCATGCTGCCGCCCATCATTCCGCTCAGCGCCGCCCCGGTGACCTCGCAACAGGATCCGGTCAAGCCGCCGCCAGCCATCCCGCCGGTGGTGCCGACACAACCGGCCGCCGGCGAAGGGGCCATCGACCTCAAGCATCATCGTGACCCCGCGGAGCGCGCCCTGCTGCTGCGTGAAGAGCAACGGCGCCAGCAGCAGCGCAACCAGGGGGACGCCGAGCACGCTGTAGTCGTGCCCGGCGAGGAGCTCAACGCCGACAACACCGTGCCCGTGTCGCCGCTGGGCGAACGCACACGCCAGGGGCTGTTGGTGGACATCGAAGTCTGAAGTTGCACCGGGGTGTTTTGCTGCAAAGCCTAGCCAGCGCTCATGCTTGCCTTCATCATGAGTGCCTCTGCTGTCCGTCGAGCCCGCCATGAGCCAAGACAATCTGATCGACTTCGGCGCTGAACGCGCCAAACGCATCCATGACCTCAAGGACAAGCGCCTGAACGACATGCGCCAGGCCTTCGAGCAGGCCATGCCGCTGGCCTCCGGGAAAAAGAAAAAGCCCAAGGGCAAACCCAAGAAACGCTGAAACTTGATGCAGGTCAACCCTGCACCCGCCTCGCGTGCCCGGCCCCGGGCACCATTGACTCTGGTCAATTTCCCCCCGCCTGCCTTTGGTTACTGTTCATTCATCGGATGACGGCACACCAAGGGAGGGGCCGACATGTTCTTCGACAACGTGGTTATCGCCGGTGTGGTGACGGTCGGGCTGATGTTGGCCTTCTTTGCCGGTCTGGGCATTTTCATCTGGAAGGATTCGAACAAGCGCAAGCAGCGCTGATCCTTCCCGATTCACGAGCACGCAAGGCATTTAGGGCGACTTCGGTCGCCCATTTTTTTTGCCTCGGGTTTTCCCCAGCGGGAGCGGGCAGCTTATCTAGATGATTAGCTAGCTAATTAATCGTCCGCGCTTTATCCTTCCCCCAGTTGTCTATCGTTCTTCTCATACCGTCTCCTCCCGCAAGGTCCGATTCGTGCCCATCACCTTCCAGGCCCTGTTCGCACCCAGCAGCCTCGCGCTCAAGTTCGCCATCAAGACCCTGCTTGGCGGCGGCCTGGCGTTGTGGCTGGCGATGCGCTGGGGCCTGGAGCAGCCGGCCTGGGCGCTGATGACCGCGTTCATCGTCGCCCAGCCGCTGTCGGGGATGGTGATCCAGAAGGGCCTGGCACGGTTGGCCGGCACCCTGGTCGGTACCTTCATGTCGGTGGTGTTCATCGGTGCGTTCGCCCAGACGCCCTGGCTGTTCCTGCTGACGCTGGCGCTGTGGCTGGCCCTGTGTACCGCCGCTTCGACCCAGTTGCGCAGCGCCTGGGCCTATGCCTTCGTGTTGGCCGGCTACACCGTGGCGATCATTGCGCTGCCGGCGATCGACCACCCGCTGCAGGTGTTCGACCAGGCGGTGGCGCGTTGTACCGAGATCTGCCTGGGTATCTGTTGCGCCACCGCTACCAGTGCGCTGATCTGGCCCATGCGTGTTGAGCAGCAACTGGCAGGCCAGGCGCGGCAGGCCTGGCAAAACGGCCTGCAGGCGGCCAGCGCCATGCTGGGCGGTGAGGATGAGGCGCGCAAAGGGCTGCTGGAAAGCCTCGGGCGCATCGTGGCGATCGACGCCCAGCGCGAACATGCCTGGTTCGAGGGCAGCCTGGGCCGCCAGCGGGCCAAGGCGATCCAGGGGCTGAGCCAGAAGCTGATGGTGTTGCTGCGCATCTCGCGCTCGGTGCGCCGGCAGTGGCGCCAGCTCGATGAAACCGAGGCCGGGCACCTGGCGCCATGGCTGGATGAGGTGCGCACGCTGCTGGCCAGCCCCGAGCAGGCCAGCCTGCTGGTGTTGCGCCAACGGGTGTGGGATGCCGCCCAGGACTCGCGGATCAGTTCCGCCGAGCATTACTGCCTGGCGCGCCTGGCGTTGCTGTTGGACTACGCCATGGCGGCCACCCAGGCGCTCGCCGATGTGGAGCAGGGCCGGGCACCCAAAGAGCAGCTGCAAAGCCTGGCGGCGCACCGCGACCTGTCCCTGGCCCTGCTGTTCGGCTCGCGCAGTGCCCTGGCGTTCCTGGTGATGAGCAGTTTCTGGCTGGCCACCGCCTGGCCCTCGGCGCCGGGCGGCCTGGTGCTGACCTGTGTGGTCTGCAGCCTGTTCGCCAGCCGCGAGAACGGCGCGCAGATCGGCCTGAGCTTCTTGCGCGGGATCCTGCTGGCGGTACCCGTGGCGTTCCTGGTCGGGCAGATCCTGCTGCCGCAATGGAGCAGCTTCGCCATGCTCTGCCTGGGCATGGGCGTACCGCTGTTCTTCGGCGCCCTGGGCATGGCTCATCCGCGTACCGGCGCTACCGCCACCTCCTATTGCCTGCACTTCATCGTGCTGGTGGCACCGCTCAATACCATGCATTTCGATGTGGCGAGCATGCTCAACAGTGCCTTGGCCATGCTGATTGGCGTGAGCGCCGCGGTATTGGCATTTCGCCTGGTGGTGCTGCGGCATCCGGCCTGGCTGGGCCGGCGCTTGCGGGCGGCGACCCAGGGCGACCTGGTGCGCCTGACCCGGCGCGACCTGCGCGGTGCCGACAGCTGGTTCGGTGGACGCATGGCCGACCGCCTGATGCAACTGGCCCGGCATGCCAGTGAGTTGCCCCAGACCGAGCACCAGCGTTGGGACGAAGGCCTGCACAGTCTGGATATCGGTGACGAACTGGTGCACCTGCGCATGTGCCTGGCCGTGGCCCAGGCGCCTTTGGCCAACGCCGAGCGCCAATACCTGCAGGCGCTTGAGGCGGTACTGGCGAGCGGCCCGGCGCCGGGCCGTGGCGCGCGCCTGGATGCCGCCAGCGCACAGTTCATCGAAGCCCTGCATGGCCAACCGCCCAGCGATGCGCTGCGCCTGGCCGAGGGCGCGGTAGTGCAGTTGCGCAAGAGCTGGGGCAAATGGTGCCGTTGGCAGGAGGACGCCCATGGGGTTGCGTGAATGGGCGCTGGGTGGCGTGCTGCTCAGCCCGTTTCTGATTTATGTCGTGCTGGCGCTGTTGCTGACCGGGCTGCTGCGCTTTGTGGTGCAGGCCACGCCGCTGGGGCGCTGGATCTGGCACGAAGCGCTGTTCGATACGGCATTGTTCGTTTGTGTCCTGTACCTGGTGGTGCGTTCGCTAGGTCCTCTGTAAGGAGTAAGTCCATGCGTACAGCCGTACGTATCCTGGTCACCTTGTGTGTGGTGATCCTCGCTGTCTTCGCCGGCTTCAAGCTCTGGCAGTACTACATGCTCACCCCCTGGACCCGGGATGCCCGGGTGCGCGCCGATGTGGTGGTGATCGCCCCTGATGTGTCCGGTTGGGTGAGTGCGCTGAAGGTGCACGACAACCAGCAGGTCAAGGCCGGCGACCTGCTGATGACCATCGACCGCGAGCGTTTCCAGGCCGCCTTCGACCAGGCCTCTGCGGTGGTCGAGACCCGCACCCAGCAAGTACGCCTGCGTGAGCGCGAAGCGGCGCGGCGCACCGCGCTGGGGCCGGAGGCGATCAGCGCCGAGCTGCGCGAAAACGCCCAGATCAACGCGGCCGTTGCCCGGGGCGAGCTGCACGAGGCCGAGGCCCAGCTAAAGGTGGCGAAGATCAACCTGGCCCGCAGCGAAGTGCGCGCGCCGCGTAGCGGGCACATCACCAACCTGCGCCTGGCGGAGGGCAACTTCGTCACCACCGGGCAGTCGGTGATGGCGCTGGTGGACGATGCCACGTTCTATATCCAGGCGTACTTCGAAGAGACGAAGCTGCCGCGCATTCGCGTCGGTGACCCGGTCAAGGTGTGGCTGATGGGGGCGGGTGAGGCGATGAACGGGCATGTGCAAAGCATCAGCCGGGGCATCACCGACCGCAACTCGACGCCTGACGGGCAATTGCTGCCGGAGGTGGAGCCGACCTTCAACTGGGTGAGGCTGGCGCAGCGTATCCCGGTGCGGATCCAGCTGGACCAGATCCCCGAGGGGGTGAACCTGAGCGCAGGGATGACCGCGAGCGTGCAGGTGCATGAGGATCAGGTCGAGCGGTAAAAGAATCGGGAGCCATCGCGGGGCAAGTCGCATCGGCGCACCGCCGCTCCCACGCGGTATCTAGTGCGTGGGAGCGGGCTTGCCCCGCGATGGGGCCACTTGCATCAAGGCTGCTGCGCAGTCGCCGCCAGCACGATCTCGCGAATGCACACCTGCTGCGGCTGCTGGTACGCCCAGAGGATCGCGCCCGCCACATCCTCCGCTGCGAGCACCACGCCGCCCATGTCGTTGGCCTTCCATGCCTGATAATCGCGCTTGATGCCCTCATCAGTGGTATGCCCGAGCAGCTCGGTTTCCACCGCGCCCGGGGCAATGGTCACCACCCGCACGTTGTGCGGCGCCAGTTCTTCGCGCAGGTTCTCCGACAGGCCGTGCACGGCAAACTTGCTGCCGACATAGGCCACATGGTTGGGGAAGGTCTTGCGCCCGGCCACGGAGCTGACGTTGATCAAGGTGCCGTGGCGACGCTCACGCATGCCGCCGACCAGCGCGTGCACGCCGTTGAGCAGGCCTTTGACGTTGATGTCGAACATGCGCTCCCACTGCTCCGGATCCTGTTCGTGCATTTGCCCCAGCAGCATCACCCCGGCATTGTTCACCAGCGCATCGGCCGGGCCATGCAAGGCTTCGGCCTCGTGCACGGCGGCAACCAGCGCCGCGCGGTCGCGGATATCCACGGCGCGGCACAAGCAGTTGGGCAGCGCCAGCGCCTGCAGGCGCTCCAGGCGCCGGGCGATCAGCAGCAGCGGGTGGCCGGCGGCGGCGAACAGGCGGGCTGTGGCGGCGCCGATGCCGGAACTGGCGCCGGTGATGATGATGAGGGGCTTGTGCATGATGGCCTCCGAGGCATAATCGTTTTCGATGGTCGAAATTCTAGGTAGCGCTGCGAACCTTGAAAAACGGCTTTTTTCTTTGGCTGGCATCGGTTTCAACTATGGATATCCGTCATCTCAAGGCGTTCATCGCGGTGTTCGAGGAGCGCAACATCACCATAGCCGCCCAGCGCCTGTGTGTGGCCCAGCCAACGCTTTCGGTGACCATTCGCCAACTGGAGGATGACCTGGGGGCCGAGCTGTTCGTACGCCAGGCCCGTGGCGTCGAGGTCACCGAGCAGGCTCGAGCACTGTATGCCCAGGCCTGTCGCATGGTGGCCGAGGCCGAAGCCCTGCGCCTGCGTTTTCGTCAGGGGCGCGAACAGGTGCCGCTGACGCTGGGGATCGAGGCGGATATCGCGCCGGCCCAGGTCGAGGCTTGCGTGCGCCTGGCCAACCAGGCGGTGGAGCGGCTGCAACTGACCTTGCTCGAAGGGTGCGCCGGCGATGCGCGGCTGGCCGACGAGCAGCAGCGCTGCGAGGACGAGTTGTTCCTGCCGCTGTGGGAGGAGGCTTTCGTGTTGGTGTCGGCCACCGGCAGCCAACCGGATGGGCGTTGGATCAGTTGCCCACAGCACCCCTCTCACCAACGCCTGATGGCCGCTTATGGCGAAGGTGAGCAGGTGGGGCAGGCCGCTTCGCTGCAACAGGCACTGGCCATGGTGGCTGCAGGCCTGGGCACGGCGTGGCTGCCGCAGTCGTTGGCCGAGCGCCACCCTGGGGTGTACTGGCAGCCAGGCCCCGGGCTGGCGCTGCGCCGGCGGATCGGCCTGTGCCTGACCCGCGAGGCCCTGGCGCTGCCGGCATTGGCCAGTTTGCACCAGGCGCTGGGTGGTGCTTAGGTTTTGTACGAAAAGTATGGTCATCCAACGTTGTGGGAGCGGCGGTGCGCCGATGCGACTTGCCCCGTGATCTGCCGCAACGCGGCAGCTTTGACATTATTTGATATCGGGTAAAGGAGCGCTTCGCACTCCATCGCGGGGCAAGCCCGCTCCCACAAAGCTCTTCGTACAGAGCCTAGAGAAACATGCCACCGGAGACTTCCAGGCGCTGCCCGGTGATCCAGCCATTGCCGTCTTCGAGCAGCAAAGCCACGGCCGCGCCGATGTCGTCGGGCACGCCGACCCGCCCCAAGGCGGTATTGCCGGCGATGAAGTCGTTGACCTGCGGGTTGTCACGCACCACGCCGCCGCCGAAATCGGTCTCGATGGCGCCCGGGGCAAGAATGTTGACGCGAATGCCACGGGCACCCAGTTCCTTGGCCTGGTAGCGGGTCAGCACTTCCATTGCGCCTTTCATCGCCGCATAGGCGGCGTAGCCGGGGAGGGCGAAGCGGGTCAGGCCGGTGGAGATGTTGACGATGCGCCCGCCATCGGCGAGCAGCGGCAGCAAGCGCTGGGTCAGGAAGAACGGGCCCTTGAGCTGGATATTCAGCAACTGGTCGAACTGTGCTTCGCTGGTGTCGCTGAACGGGACGTTCAAGCCGATCCCGGCGTTGTTCACCAGGAAGTCCAGCTGCTGGCTGCCGAATTGCTGCTGCAGGGTGTCGCCCAGGCGCTCGACGAAGGCGGCGAAGCTCGAACTGTCACTCACATCCAGTTGCAGCATGGCGGCGCGTACTCCGGCCGCTTGCAGGGTGGCGGCCACGGCTTGGGCCTCATCTGCCTTGCTGTGGTAAGTGCCGATGATGTCGATGCCGCGGGCGGCCAGGTGTTGGGCAGTGTTGCGGCCCAGGCCGCGGCTGGCGCCAGTGATAAGGGCAATCTTGCGAGTCATGTCGGTTACCTCATGGGCGATGGCTGTTACGGACAGGTTATTGATCGGTCGATGGCTGTTAAATCCAGCGAAACCGGAAATACTGTTCGTCTTTTCAGGACAAATGAGGTGGCGGATGAACAAGCTGGAGCTCTTGCGCACATTCGTCCGGGTCAGCGAGCTGAACAGCTTCACCCTGGCCGGCGACAGCCTGGGGCTGCCGCGCTCGACTGTCTCCGAGCAGGTGCGGGCGTTGGAGCAACTGCTTGGCACGCGCTTGTTCAATCGCACCACGCGCCGGGTGCAGGCCACCCAGGATGGGGTGCTGCTGTACGAGCGCAGTAAGGACCTGCTGTCGGGGATGGACGAGATCGAGAGCCTGTTCCGCGCCGACGACGCCGAGCTTGCCGGCTGCCTGCGCATCGACTTGCCGACCATGATGGCGCGGCGGGTCATCGTGCCGGCATTGCCACAGTTCCTCGAGCGCTTTCCACGGCTTGAAGTGGAGATCAGTTGTACCGACCGCCAGGTGGACCTGCTGCGCGAGGGCTTTGATTGCGTGATGCGCATCGGTGCCCTGAGCGACCTGGACGTGGTCGCCCGGCCGGTGGGGCACTTGAGCATGCGCAACTGCGCCAGCCCCGCCTACCTCGAACGCCACGGCGTGCCGCGCAGGCTCGAAGACCTGGCGGGGCACCGGCTGGTTCACTACGTGCGCAACCTGGGGGCGCGCAGCCAGGGCTTCGAGTACCTGCACGGCGGTGAGTTGCGCTTCCAGGCCATGGCCGGGGTGGTGACGGTCAACAACGCCGAGGCCTATTCCGCCGCCTGCCTGGCGGGCCTCGGGCTGATCCAGGTACCGGCGGTGGGTGTTGCCGAGCACCTGCAGCGTGGCGAGCTGGTCGCGCTGCTCGAGCAGTGGCAGGCCCCGGCCATGCCGGTGTCGTTGTTGTATGCGCGGCAGCGCCATGTGCCGCGGCGGGTCCAGGCGTTCATGAACTGGCTGGCGGCGTTGCTGGCGTCGCAGGTCGACTCGCCGCCGGGCTGAAAAACCCTGGCAATTGCGGTAGGCTTGCATCCGCGCGTTGCCCGTCAGAGGCAGCCGCTCCCGCCCGGCGTGCGTCACTTCCGAATTTTTTGTGAGGTTACGTCATGGCCATCAGTTCCCAGGACATCTGCAACGCCGCCGACCAGCTCAAGGGCTTCGTCGGCTTCCACGGTAAGCGCGGCACCCATATCGTGCGTTTCTCTGAAGACGCCTTCGGCATGGACGTGGCCGACGACAGCATCACACCCTGCAGCGAGTTCGTCTGGCGGCCCGAAGCCGAGCAGCGCATGGCCTTGTGCCGCGAGCGCCTGGCGTTGCTGCTCGAGCAACATGTGGATGACCGGCTGAATATCTGCGAGCCGCTGCGCCTGTACCTGCGGCGCACCGACCTGCCGGAAATCGTTGCCGATCGCCGTCTGCGCTGAGCCCGCCTCAGCCGGCACCGTGGCGCTGCTCATGCCCTGCCAGCAGCGCCTCGAAGCCTTCACGGTCCACCGGGCGGCTCAGGTAGTAGCCTTGCACCTCATGGCAGTGTTCCTTGCCCAGCGCCTTGAGCTGCTGTTCGGTTTCCACGCCTTCGGCGGTGACGGTCAGGCCCATGGCCTTGCCCAGGTTGATGATCGCCTGGACCACGGCGCGGTCATTGCCGCTGTGGTTGTTCAGGCCGGCGATGAAGCGTTTGTCGATCTTGATGCTGTCGAAGGGATAGGTGCGCAGGTAGCCCAGCGATGAGTAGCCGGTGCCGAAGTCGTCCATGTTCAGGCGTACGCCCAGCTCCTTGAGGGCGAGCATGGTGCCCAGGGCGCCTTCGATGTCGTTGAGCATGACGTTCTCGGTGATCTCCAGCTCCAGGCGCTGGGCCGGGAAACCGGTTTCCAGCAGGGCTTCGCGCACATCGGCCACCACGTCACTGCGGGAGAACTGTGCCGGGGACAGGTTGACCGACACCAGCAGTTCGTCGGGCCAGTCGCGGGCGGCTCTGCAGGCTTCGCCAAGCACCCAGCGGCCAAGCGGGACGATCAGGTCGCTCTGTTCGGCCAAGGGGATGAAGGTGTCGGGGCCGAGCAGGCCTTCCTGGGGATGCTGCCAGCGCAGCAGCGCCTCGACCGAGACGATGCGCAGGTCATCCAGGCGATAGCGTGGCTGGTAGTGCAGCACGAATTCGTGCTGTTTGATGGCGCGGCGCAGGTCGTTCTCCAGCTGGCGCCGGTACTGGATCTGCTGGTTCATTTCTGGCGAGAAGTAGCGCCAGGTGTTCTTGCCGTCGGCCTTGGCCTGGTACAGGGCGATGTCGGCGCAACGGATCAGCTCGCCGGCATCGAAGCCCTGGGTGCGCGTCTGGGCGACGCCCAGGCTGGCGCCGATGTGCAAGGGCTGCTCGTCGAACAGGATCGGCTGCTGCAGGCGCTCGATCAGGCGCGCGCAGAAACGGTCGATTTCGTTGCGGTTGTCCAGGCCATGCAGCACCAGGACGAACTCGTCACCGCCCAGGCGGGCCACCAGGTCGACGTCGCGGGTGGCATCGCGCAAGCGCGCGGCGACCTCCTGCAGTACCGCATCACCGGCGGTATGACCGAGGGAGTCGTTGATCAGCTTGAAACTGTCCAGGTCGAGCAACAGCAGGGTCAGCGGCGGGCTGTCGTTGCCATGCAGCAGGGCCTGCTCCAGGTGACGCGAGAGTTTGTTGCGGTTGGCCAGGCCGGTGAGGGCGTCATGCATCGACAGGTGCTGGATGCGTGCATGGGCGGCGACTTCGTCGGTGATGTCGCTGGCGGTGCCGCGAAAACCGGCGAGGCGGCCGTCGAACAGGATCGACCGTGCCGAGATCCGGCAATAGCGGCTTTGCCCGTTGTGGTCCTGATAGACGCAACGCAGGCTGGCCATCTGCTGCGGGTCGCTGTCGGTCTGGGTGTCGAGCCAGGGCAGCAGGGGGGTGGTATCGCAGGACAGCAGTTGGTTGAGGGGCTGGCCGAGCCAGTCTTCGATGCAGTAGCCGGTGACATTGACGAAGCGTTGTGACAGATAAGTCAGGCGGTGATGTCGGTCGGTTTCCCAGATCCAGTCGGATGCCGCTTCGGCGACGGCGCGAAAGCGTTGTTCGCTGGCTTCCAGTGCCTGGTTGCTCTGTTGCAGGCGCAGCAGGCTCTGGTCGATGGCTTGGGAGCTGTGCAAGGCATGGCGGAACAGGTACAGCAGCACCAGGCCCATCACCAGCAGCACGCCCAGCAGCGGTGGCAGGACGGCCCAGAGCAACTGGCGACCGGGTTGCGGGCTGTTCCAGGCCAGGTGATAGCCTGTGTCGCCCAGGTCGATGTGCGGTTGCGGACGGGCATCTGCGACATTTTTCTCCAGGCGCATGCCGGCCAGGCCGGCGCCCTCGCCAAGCTGGGTGAGCTTGGCTTCGGTCAACTGGTCGATGAACAGCATCACCGGAGCCTGGCGGACTTCGCCTTCGAGTACGTCCTTGTCTGGGCGTACTGCGGCGGCGCTGAGCACCGCCGGCCAGCCGTTGAAACGCACGAATTGGGTGATTTGTTCGCGGGCCGGCGCTGCATTGCGCGCTTGCGCGAGGATCGGTGCGAGCGGCGCATCCAGGTAAGCAGTGGCGGGTGAGTCGGTGGGCTTGCCCTTGAACAGGGCGTAGGTGGTGCCGCCATCCTCGACCACGAACACGCCTTCGTAGCCGCTGGCGCTGTATAGCGATTCACCGACGTTCTTCTCTTCATAGGCCCATTGCCAGTCGACTTTGCCGGCCAGGTGCTCGTAGGCGGCATCCCACACCGCGTAACTGGAGAGGAACTGGCGTGAGGCCAGTAGCCGTTGCTCCAGTGCCTGGGTGGCGTGGAAGCTGCTGCGCTCCTGCTCCTGGCGGTCCAGGGTGGCGGCAATGTTGAACAGGGCGCCAAGGGCTATCAGGCAGGCGAGGCCAAACAGGGCGCAGAAACCGCCGACCAGGCGGCGAACCTGCAGATGAGAGGTGAGGCGGGTGGCAGAGCGGTCGACATTCCTGTCCATGCGGGTGCGGCTCCTTGAACTGCAGCCTTCCGCCCAAGGGCTGGAGGAAGGTTCAGTCAGGATAGGCCAGCCTGAGTGGCGTGACCTCGCCGCGGGCGAAATTGACCTGGTTGCGGCCCTGATGCTTGGCGGCGTAAAGCGCTTGGTCGGCCTCCTGCAGCCAGTGTTCGGGTGTGTGCAGGCCTGGTTGGAAGGCGGACAGGCCGATGCTCAGGCTGATGCGTAGGTCTGGAAGCTGCGGGTTGCGGTAGGCCGCGACCTGTTCGCGCAGGCGTTCCATGGCCAGGCAGGCCTGGGCCTGCTGAGCACCGGGGAGGATCACGCAGAACTCGTCGCCACCGTAGCGGCCGGCCTGGTCGTCGTCGCGCAGGTTGCGCTTGAGCGCCTGGCTGAGCTGGCGCAGCACGCAGTCGCCGACGACGTGACCGTAGGTGTCGTTGATGGCCTTGAAGTGGTCGATGTCGATCAGGGCAATCACGGCAGGCAACTGTTGCTGCTGGCAGGCCTGGAACCTGAGCAGCAGCAGGTCTTTCCATGAGCCGTGGTTGAGCAGGCCGGTAAGGCTGTCGGTGCGGCTCAGGGCGCTGAGCCGGCGCTTGTGCTCGGCCAGCTTGATCGCCAGTTGGTAGCAGACCCAGCCCAATGCCAGCGGATAGAGGGTGAGCATCGGCAGGCAGGCCAGGACCTGCAAGGGTGTGGTCTGCGTCTGCAGGCCGGTGCCGAGCAGGGCGCTGGCCAGCAGCATGCCGCCGGCCTGGGCCAGCAGGCCGCGCAGCAGCATGCGCATGCCCCCGGCGGCGACGTTGTTCATTGTCATCATCGACAGGATGGTGACGGTGGGCAGTGGGTTGAACTGCATGGTTGCGGCCCAGAAACCACCCATCATCGAGTCGAGCACAAGGTTGCGCTGTTCGGCCTGGTAGGGGGTGGCCGAGCGACGTGCCCACTGGTACGCCAAGTGCGGCCAGGCGATGCCGTTGAACAGCAGCAAAGCCCAGACCCAATGCGGTAACTGCAACGGCGCAACGGCGGCCATGACGCTGAACAGGCCGATGCCCAGAGCGATGACGCGCGGCAGGTAGATGCGCCTGACGAAAGAAAGTCCCTTACCGCTACGGTTGTCGATCATGGTTGCCGTTCTTCTGAGGTGCGCCGTTTATCGCATAAGTTGTATGAATATTGTTGAACAATCATTCATGGGCTAAGAATGGCCTTGCAAGCCAATTCACGGTTGATGCGACCCCCGTGGAGTAACATGAAGGCTTTCTTGCTGCTCGGAGTGTTCCTGCTCATGGCACCCATGGCTTCATCGGCTGGCGAGCCGGCACCGCACCGGGACGGGCGCTTTCATAACCAGGCCGAACTGCCCCAGGACGGTGTGTGGAAGAAACTGCGTATCGGGTTCAAGTACCTGTTGCTGCGCAAACCGCCCGAGACTCGCCCGGCCACTGCCCCTGGCCTGCAGCCCATGACCCGCCAGCAGGTGCTCGATGCACCGGACCACAGCCTGTGGCGGCTGGGCCACTCCACGGTGTTGCTCAAGCTGCGCGGGCGCTTCTTTATTACCGACCCGGTGTTTGCCGAGCGCGCCTCGCCGGTGCAGTGGGCCGGGCCCTTGCGTTTCCACGCGCCACCGCTGGCGCTCGATGACTTGCCGGCGCTGACGGCGGTGATCCTTTCCCACGATCATTTCGATCATCTTGATGAGGACGCGATTCGCCGCCTGGCGCCACGCACCGAGCACTTCCTCGCACCGTTGGGCGTTGGCGACCTGCTGATCGAATGGGGAGTGCCGGCGGCCAAGGTGCGGCAGCTGGACTGGTGGCAGCAGGCCGAAATCGAAGGGGTGCGTTTTATTGCTACGCCTGCGCAGCACTTTTCTGGGCGCGGCCTGTTCGACAGCAACCGTCGGTTATGGGCGTCCTGGGTGATGATCGACGAGGGGATGCGTTTGTTCTTCAGCGGCGACACTGGGTATTTCGAAGGTTTTCGTGAAATCGGTGAGCGCTTTGGGCCGTTCGATCTGACGTTGATGGAGACGGGGGCCTACAACCTGGCCTGGCCCAATGTACACATGCAGCCCGAGCAGAGTCTGCAGGCGCACCTGGATCTGCGAGGCCGCTGGTTGTTGCCGATTCACAATGGCACTTTCGACCTCTCCATCCATGCCTGGGAAGAGCCCTTCGAGCGCATTCTGGCGTTGGCCAATGCCGCGCAGGTGCAATTGAGCACCCCGCAGATGGGCGAGCGGGTCAGCCTCGACTCGCCGCACGCCGGGCAGAACTGGTGGCGACCGCAGCCGTTGCGGCGGCAGGGCAAGTCTGCCCAGCGTGCGGTAGCTGCGCGCTAGCTAGTGTTCGTTTGCCGGTGGTTTGTCTTTCTTTAATAGCTGCGAGGGCGGCTTGCCGCTGTCGCTGCGAACCTGGGCATGGCTGATCAAGGCGAAGATGAAGCTGCCGCCAATGATGTTGCCGGCCAGGGTGGGCAGGGCGAATTCAAGCCAGAAGGTGCGCCAGGTTTGTTCGCCGGCCCAGACCAGGTAGGACACCTCGACCGAGCCCACGACTATATGGGTGAAGTCACCCAGCGCCATCAGGTAGGTGATCATCAGGATGATCCAGATCTTGGCATGCTCCATGGACGGGATCATCCATACCATGGTGGCGATCATCCAGCCCGAGACGATGCCCTTGGCGAACATCTGGCTGAGGTCGTTCTGCATGACCTTGCGGCCAACGTCGAGGAAGGCGATATCGGTCTTGCTGTCGAAGATCGGCAGTTCGAGCATCACCCAGGCTACCAGCAGGGTGCCGGCCAGGTTGCCGAGCAGGACGATGGTCCACAGCCGCAACAGGCGGCCGAGGTTGGCCAGGGTGGGGGTGGTCATCACCGGTAGCACGGCAGTCAGGGTGTTCTCGGTGAACAACTGCTGGCGGGCGAGGATTACGGCCAGGAAGCCTGCGCTGTAACCCAGGCTGGCGATCACCTGGGCGCTGTCGCCCTCGGGCAGTCGGGCGTAGAACAAGCCCATCGCCATCAATGACAGGCCCATGGTCAAACCGGCTGCCAATGCTGACCACCACAGCGCGGCGAGGGTGCGCTCGAGTTCCTGGTCACCCTGCGAGCGGATGATCTCGTGCAGCACTGCCGCGCGGGGTGGCTGGTTGTGGCTTGCTTCCTGTTCTTCGTCCGCCGACAGGCCAGGGGTCTTGTCGCTTTGTGCATCGCTCATGATTGCCAGGCTCCGCAGGGTGTTTATCTACAGAGCGGAAGGGGCGGGCAATAGTTGCCAGGCGTTGTCCAAAAGTTTTTCAAGATCAAGGTGTTGACTCTGAATTCAAAGCGCGTATTATTCGCCTCCTCGCAGCGTTGAACGCAGCGGGAAAGCAGTAAGTTGTTGAAGTTGAAGGTGTTTTGAAAGAAGCAGCTTCGTAAAAATCTTCAGCAAGGCGGTTGACAGCAAG